>DALYGI010000478.1:0-2744 GCA_031971595.1 Prochlorotrichaceae cyanobacterium CTOTU29312 | reverse complement strand
GAACGTTAAATTCCGTTTACATTCCAGCAAAATATGTGAGACTTATGGGATAGTGCTCCAAGCATTGGTTCGATCGTTTCATCATTGGTTCATCTATGGGTTCCCGGGCAGGGTAAACCCTGATTTGAACAAAAACAGCATTTCGGGTTGTGAGCGGGTAAGGAATCCATGAGTGACGTAAACAAAAGTTCCGGTCTTCCGATGCCGGAATCTGAGGCCGATTGGGTTATTGATTTAGATAAATTAGCGGAGGAAACCGGCACATCCCCGGCTTTGTCTGTGGTTTCTGTTCCCCCAACAGAAGCGTCCTCCCCCAATCCCCTTTTGGCTGGCATGACCGGAACGGAGTTTTTTCGGTTAGCGTCTGAGGCGGCCACGGATTTGAGCCTAGCTCAGGTGGCTAAACCCGTGTCCCACCCTGAAAGCGCCCCCTCTCCACGATCGCAGTCTTATCAAGAACTTCAGCAGCAGAATGAACAATTGCTGGATTGGGTGGGCGAACTGGAAGAATCCTTAAATCAATGCCAAACCGCTCTCCAATTCCAACGCCAACGATCGCAGGAACTCGAAGCGATCGTGGCCCAACGTCAGAAATCAGACTCTAGCGCCAACCTGGAAGCTAGTTTTAACCGCACCCTACAAGAGTCTCAGCAACAGGTACAAAAACACAAAATTCTAGTCGAAACCCTGACCCAACAACTGGATAACAGCAAGGATCGGGTGACCCATTTAGAGCAGGAATACGCCAGTCTGCAAAAACGCTTTGCGGATCAAACCCAACGCTTGGTGCAGTCTGAGAATGAATGTCGCTCCTTAAAAACTCGCCTGAGCCGCCAACAACGCTACACCCTCCAATTTAAAGCAGCTTTAGAGCGTTGCTTAGAAGTATCCGTACCCCTACCGGCGGATTTTGACACCTCGGACGACTGCAAACCTGCTGCTACGGCCTTGCCTGAACCCGTAACCTTCTTCCCCCGATCGAGTCCGGTGCAACCCTGGTCTGCTCCAGAGGGCGTTGAAGATACCCCCCTAGAAGGCAGTTGGCATAAGGTCACCCAATGGGTCGATCCCCATCTGTCCGAGGCCTCTGATCAGCCTGGCGAGATGCAAGAAACCCTGGAACCTACAGCGATCGATCTGCCCCCTTCCGATCAAGTAGATCCAGAAGAAGCGATCGTTGCCCCGTTCATGGAACAGCCTATTCTTGATTCGTCTATCCTGAATCCGCCCATCCCCGATCCGTCTATCCCCGATCCGTCCATTGTAGACCCTCCGATCGTTGATCCCAGGGACGTAGCGATCGACCAGACCCCCTGGACACCCATCACCCCAACGGCAGAGCAGACCGTTTTAGAAACCTCTTTAGAAGATTTACCCAACTTCTGGACGGATGAACAGCCTGAGATTACGAGCGCGGCTCCCTCTTCCCCTGCCGAATCTTCAAGTTCTGAATTTTTCAGGTCTGAATCTTCAGGTTCCCAATCTTTAGATTCCCAACCTTCAAGTTCTGAATCTTTAAAACCTCGATCCTCGGCTCAACTCCCCTTCCTGCCTCCCTTAGACGCTTTAGATGCAGCCCTACAAGCAGCGATCGATCATGCACCTCCCGTCACTCCCCCAGAGGATTCCCGCACCCCATCCGCCGAACCCTATCAACTTTGGCAAACCCTAGCCCAAGCCGCAGAAGAACCCTCCTTACCCCCAGGGGTTTCTCCTCCCCCGGCAAAATCCAAGCTGATTACCTTCCCCCGATCCAAAGTATCCTTCGACCTCCAAGCCTCGGAGGTACGGGCAGAAACCGAACCCGATCGTCCTCTGGTGGCAGATCATGTCCATCCTGACGAGACACAGACCTCGGATCTAGGTGATCTAACGGATCAAAGGGATCTTAGTACTCTCAGAGATCTAGCCGATCGCCCTAATGCCGTTTCTGCGCCGATTCCCCCTGTAGAACTCGATCGGGAGCTTGTGGCTGTTCCCCAAGGCTCACCGGAGAGCAGAGGCGCAGCAGAATCTAGTCGCAGAGTTGCGGCTAACCCCCTCTTACACGCAGAGCCATCCCTAAACCTACAGCCTAGCTGGCCCTCTCCCCTGGTTTACCCCTTGCGTCCGCCCAAAAAGCGGGACTCCTTAGCCGCCATTGAACTCCCCCGCTTTCCCCGTCAATAGGGACATTAAGTGCCAAAATGCCATGTCCCCAGAAACCGGGATCTGAGAATAGGACTGTAATAGGACTTTAATCAAGGGATGCCTTCCTGTACCCTCTCCTGCCTAACGATCGCCCAGATTCCTGAAGCAGTGGCCCTCGATCGACTCTGTTTAGGGGGAATTTGGACAGAAGATGGCTACCAGCGAGAAGTAGACAGCCCCAACAGCGATCTGTTCGTTTTGACCGCTCCCCACACCCCTGGATTATTGGCCCTGGGATGCCTGTGGTCTATTCTGGATGAAGCCCACATCACCCTGCTCATGGTTCATCCCGACCATCGTGGTCACGGCTTAGGATCCCAACTTTTAGGCGCATTACTCCACTCCGCACGCAACCGGGGCCTATCCTGGGCAACCCTAGAAGTGGGCATAACCAACACCCCCGCGATCGCCCTCTATCAAAAATTCGGCTTTCAAACGATCGGTACCCGTAAAGGCTATTATCAACAAACAGGAGAAGATGCCCTCATCCTCTGGCGTAAAGGTCTACAGTCAGAAGACTTTCAACTAATTCCAGGCTAGTGACCAGTGGCTAG
>DALYGI010000477.1:0-2750 GCA_031971595.1 Prochlorotrichaceae cyanobacterium CTOTU29312 | reverse complement strand
CTTCGCTGGGAAGATCATACATGGTGGGTAATGGATTCTGTTCAAGTTTGGGATGGTACATCGTTTTGATGGGGGTTGAACACCAGCAGAGATAGCTATAATTATAACGATCCCAAGATAAAGAAACGATCGTCATGGATTGAGCGGCACTGGTCTCCTCATCCTCCACTTAACTGGGCCGCCTGGACCGCTATCACCCTACAAAAATAAAGAAACCTTAAACTCCTCACCAATCTCCTCAAAAACCACTCGCTTTCCTTGCTTAATCGCCTCACGGTACACCAAAGGTAACCCCCGCCCCAGCTTGTCCATATACCGAAGGTTTTCCATAAACTTAACAATAATGGGATTAACAGCATAGGACACACCCGACTTCAACTTGTCCGGTGTAATCGTATTGGGAAGTCTGCCGGGACTGATAAACTCTAGTCGATTGTTAAACATAAAAATTCTAATCCTAGACCCTTGGATAGAATAATTGCGATGAACACAAGCATTAACAATCAACTCCCGAAACACTCTATCAGGATATTGAACCCGCTCTTCCCGCTTCAAACCCACGATCGTTGAGGGTGCTAAAATATTATTCTTAATGACTTGTAATGTTGCATCAACTTGATCCGGTAAAGTCCCCTCGATCGTTTTACGATCGATTAACTCTCCTGAAATCTCATCGCCACAGTAATGGGCAAAGGAGATGGAAGCATTCCGTAAAAAACGTTGGGGGTTAATGCCAAACATCAGAAGACCCGCGATCGTGACCGTCCCCTGCTCCGACACAATATCCGTATTTTTGAGCAAACTTAACTGCTCCTCTCGATCCATCTCCATGTACTGAATATCATAGCTATGAAAATAACGCTCAATTGCAGTTTGGTTCAGGCTGGTCTCTAGGGCACCCTCAACCTCCGTTCCATCGTAGTGGTAAAACCCACCCTGCTGAAAGAGCCGCATCAATTCATAAAGGCTAGCAATTCGATTCGTAGACCCAACCCGGACATAAAACCGACCGCTATTATCCTGGTAAGGTCTATCTTTCCCCTTGGGAACCTCTACTAACAGAATTCCCTTACCTTGAAGCGTAACCCAATGACAGGAAACATGAATGGGGGGAATCACATTATTTCGGGAAATATTGACGACCCATTCTTCATAATTTTTATCTCCATCAACGCCCAATATTTTTCCTTCATCATCCACACCCACCACAATTGTGCCACCATAGGAATTGGAAAATGCAATCATTTCCCGTGCCAGGCCTTCGGCCCTAACATTTCCTTGCTTAAACTCAACGGATGCATTTTCCCCTTGATTGAGCAGCGTCAAGAGATAGTTATCTGACAACACTTTCGCCTCCTAACCGCTTTGAGAAACATCAAGAAATTCAATCCAACTGTTCAAACTAAGATCGAAAATCTAATCAGCCCTTACCCTGAGTCATCGCTAGAAAACGATCGAATTTCAATCAACCAGTCCGGTGCTCGCGCTAACAGACCATCTACAGGTCTTCATCTAGAGATGCTCCACCGTAACTTGAAAAGGCTACAAAACATCTGCAAAGCCAGGACGTAGACGCTGATAGATAGAAAGTCCTAGCTTAAAGATCAGGATTGACACGCCCATAAAAATCAACCACTCTTGCCAATGGGTTATATTGCCAACCAATACAACTTCTCGATAGAGTTCTGCAACGGCGGCAAGGGGATTGAGGCGAAACACCCAGGAACGAATATTTTCGGGAATCACAGAGGTGGGGTAGACGACCGGTGTTAGATAAAACCACAAATTAATTACAACACCAATAATTTGTGGAATATCCCGCACAAAGGTTGTAAAGCCAGCCATCAGATAGCCTAAACCAGCAGTGAAAAGAATTTGTGGCAGCCAGATCAGAGGCAGGAGGGCTAGGGTCGGATGTAGAGTGCCAGAGAGAAAGGCTGTAAAAACAATAAGCAAAACCAGCCCAAACAGGCTTTCTACAAAAGTGGTGAAGATGGGCACAAGGGGCAGTAGTGCCAGGGGAAACACAACTTTTTTGACCAGGTTGGGCTGTGCAATAACACTGGTGGATGCTCCCATTAGTCCACCGGTAAAAGCTATCCACGGAATTAGACCGGAAAAGAGCCAGAGCCCAAAAACCAAGGAGCTATCCCCTTCTACGCCCTTTAAGCTTAATTTGACCTGGAGGACGATCGAAAAGACGTAGGTGTAAATTAAAAGTTGGGATAACTGGTTCAACAAGGGCCAGAGGTTTCCCAAAACCGAGCCTTTATAACGAGCTTCTAGCTCTCGACGGACTAATGTTCTCAACAGATCAAACTTTAAGCGCTTGGATTTCATCACAGGGGTTCAATGCTTGACGTTCTCTTTTCCTGATTTGCTCTGGTGTACCGCAAAAAGGCTACCAACGTAAGACCGGCCCTAGCAGATCTACAGACCGATCGCCCGGACTGGGGGATGAAACTGAGATTCGCAAACCGTCGAAGCTCCACTCCCATATCAGAAATTATTATGGTAACCTACCGAACAACTCGCTATGCGAGGGGAAGGAGACATCAGGGTAATCATACTTCAATTGAAAGTTATCTTACCACAGGCTTGAGCAGATTCGGCCCCCAAAGACCAAAAAAGTTCAGGGACTCCATGCTTGACAAATATCTTTTTGTGTGTAATTTTAAATTTAATTGTGAAATGATAACTTCAGCTACAAATAACATTGCTCATCAGCCATAAAGGTCTAATGTATAATT
>DALYGI010000476.1:0-2757 GCA_031971595.1 Prochlorotrichaceae cyanobacterium CTOTU29312 | reverse complement strand
TGTATCACCGACGCACGCTTTCACTAACACGTCGAAACCATTACAGCCCCTAGATAGTCATCACTGGTTCAGAAACAACCTCAAGGGCTTTGAAGGTTTCTGATTCCAGTTAGACTTGCGATCGTTATTATAACGCTTTGTTCAGATTTCGGGCAAATTTTAGCAAACGTTCAAATGGTCAAGTGAGAAATCTAGAAATTTCGATCGCCTTGGTACCCACTATAGTTAGCCAAATCCTCTAGGGTGTGTTGCCCAGAGTAAAACTGCCCCCCAATTTCCCAGGTGGGATACCCTGGAATCTGTTTCGTCCGGCACAGTTCGGCTTGAGAATTAATGCCGTTGGGGTCACATTCCACATAGGGCAGTGCCTTTGTGGCCTCTTGGCCAAATAATTCTTTTTGCTCGTGGCAATGGGGGCACCAGTAGGCGGAATACATTTTGGCTCCACTGGCGCTGAGGTGTTTGGCTAGTTCAATTTTGGCGGGGTTAGATACGGAAACGATCGGTGGGCCGAGGCGGGGATCGTTGGCGGCAATGCTAGGGGAGGGGTTGGCCTGGTTATACAAAAACAAGCTGGCCAGGACGGTAATTAAGCCCACAATAATGCCAGAAAAAACCAGTTGTCCTCGATCGTCCCAGTCTCGTCCGATTAAACTCAGCACGAAAAATGCCGTAGACATGACGGCAGAACTAATGCAATAGATACAGGTGGCTTGAATTTCGGTGACGAGCAGATACATGAGATAGCTACTGAACACCATCATGGCGGTTCCCCCCAAAAAGAGGAATAAACCGCTCCACTGCTCTAGGGTGTTTCGCAATTCTCGCTGGGTTTCTGCATTGATCAACAGCGGAGCAGCGGCAAAGAGCCCCATGGAGAAATACCCCAGAAAGCCAAAAATCGTGAGGGGTTGACCAAAAACACTGGCGTAGGGGCTAGATAACACCTCTTGGCACCCGGAGGTGGGACAGGCAACCTGGCCGCCCACTAACTTTTCGTAGGTTAAATAAGCCGTGCCGATCGCCCCCACGGTAGCAATGGCAATCATAATGGGGCGCGACCAGCGATGAATCCAGGGAACTTGACGACGACTACGAAGCATAAAACCGTTGTAAGTGAAGGAACTTGGTGTTTCGGGGAAACTTCGCTGCCCAAAATACCCATTAATCAGGATACCAAAACATTCCTTTAATGCCTTCCGGGTCAGCGATAAACCCCATATTGCGGTAAAACTCTACAACGTGGGGATCGGCAAAGAGGGTAATGTTGCTAATATCCTGTTTCCGTAGCTTGGCCACCATGTAGCCCATGAGGGCCTTACCTAAGCCCTTGCCCTGAAAGGCGGGCCGCACCGCCACATCCCAGACGGTGGCATTAAAGGCATGATCGGAGGTGGCCCGGGCAAAGCCGATCAGGCGGGGTTTACTATTGCTCCGATCTTCCCAGAGGGAAACCACTAAAAAGCTATTGCTGAGGGCTTTACGAACCTTGTGCAAGGGGCGACGCGCCCACCCGACGGAGTGGCAGAGTTCCTCTAACTCGTATAAATCCAAGCGAGGATCGGTGCTAAAAAATAGTCGAGGAGCCTTTGGATCGGCTTGTGCTAAAAACTCGATCGTGCTGTAATCCAGACTTGCCGCTGGAGTAGCCCCATTTTTGGCCTTAGAAGGAGGAGTGTTTGTCCCAGAGCCAGCCAGTAAACTTTTCCAGAACCCCATGCCGTTGCGATCGTGCCTCGTTTAACCAGTACAAATGTAAGAAATCTAGAGAAAACCTAGAGAAAGCTCCAGATTTGACCGAATTTTAACCAAATAGTTGCCAGACGGCTTAACCCCTGCTAAATGTTAACCGCAATGGGGCTTTTTTTTCAGCCTCATTTCTAAAGCTCATTTTCCAGGCTCATTGGTTAGGCTTAGAGATTGGGGCTAGGAATTGGGCTCGTCCGATTCCAGATCACCCTGCCCCGGCTTGTCGGACTCGCCTCCGTTCTTTAAGCTTAGTATATTTCCTCCGCTCTTAACCCAAGTCCTATGTCTGCTGGCTTAAAGTCTTCCACTCTAGATTTGCTCAGGCGTTTTAACCGATCGTTTCCGCAATTCTATGAGCAGTTTGTCAGCAGTGAAATCCAACTGCAAAATCTAAAGTTGGCCTATCAACTCTACCGGACCCAGCGGGCGGTGATTGAAATCGGGCCGGAGGAGAATAAGACGGCGCTCCAGTTTGCTTACCGCAACCAGTCTTTTCTGCTCAGTGATATTTTCGGGGTGATTGCGGCCTACGGTTTAACGATCCATTCCTTGAGCATCTATGGGCAAATCCGTCCGCCCATGCTGGTGTTTATTAAGCTGATCCTGTCTCGCGGCAATAGCCCGTTGACGGAAAAGACCACGGAAAATGTGCGCCGAGCCCTGCGGGAAACCCTGTCGGGACGGTTTGAGGTGGAGGAGATGCTCACGGTGGAGTTTAGCCTGGATGTGGGGCTGGAACGGGTGGAGGCGGAGTTTTATGTGGATACGGTGTTTCATTTGCCTGCGTTGTTAATTGAGGCGGATACTCAGCCAGGGCTGTTTTATAAGGTGATGTATGCGGTATGGCAGGAGGATTTGCTGGTGGTGAATGCGAATCTGTTGGTTTGGCGGGGCCGCACGCGGTTGATTCTGTATTTATTGGGGCCGGATGAGAATTTAATCCCGGATTATATTGGCCACAAAATTGCCACCAGTATGAAGCAGCGTTTAATGGAAGGACGGCGTTAG
>DALYGI010000475.1:0-2762 GCA_031971595.1 Prochlorotrichaceae cyanobacterium CTOTU29312 | reverse complement strand
ATGTGATCCCTCAAAAGCCTTGTAATCAACACTTTCAGCGATCACTACTTGAGGAGTACTACCTGGGATTTTTGTGGATCCGGAACGATCGTTTTGTTCAAAGCCGAAGCATGGGCACTATAATTATGGAGCAATTTTCATCTGATTCAGAAAACCCCGAATTTATGAGTATTCCTAGCGATCGTGCTACTGATTTACGAGCAGCTTACCGGGTGTGTGATTTGAAGCCCCTGGAAGGTGAGAATCTCGATCGTTATTATACCCAATTAAATGAAGCATGAAAAACCGAAGCGATGATGAATATTAGCGTGCGCTTAGATTTGCAAGAAGCGGGAGAGTTTAGCACAATTTTATTTACGGGACATCGGGGCTGTGGCAAAAGTACGGAGTTACGATTGCTAGAGCGAAATTGGCGCAAACAATATCATGTGGTTTACCTAGAAACAGATGAGCAAACGGATATTAACGATGTAGAATATACAGATCTGTATTTGCTTGTAGTGCAATACTTAGAATATGAGCTTCGTAAGCTGGGGATTCAGGTTGATCAAGGGATTTTAGCGGATTTTGAAAATTGGTTTGCAGAGGTGACAGAAGAGACGGAAGAGTCTGTGGACAAGTCAATTTCGTTGGAAGGAGAAATAACACTCGGTACAGAAACCCCAATTCCCATTCCCTTTTTAGCCAAATTATTAGCCAAGCTCAATTCTCAAATTAAAGGCGGATCAAAAAACAAAACTACGATTCGTCGTACCTTAGAGAAGGATTTTTCACGGTTGAAGTCCGGGATTAATTTACTGTTAGATGATGGGTTTAAGAAATTACAGCAAAAATATCCAAATTGCAAGGGATTTTTGTTCATTTTAGACAATCTCGATCGTTGCCCTTTAGAGGTTGCCAACCGATTATTTTTTAACTACGCGGCTCAATTGCAAGAACTCCACTGCACGATCGTTTATACCATTCCTATTTCCGCTTTGTATTCTCCCCGTGGCATTGATACCAGCTTAGGCAATGCCTACATTGTGCCCATGGTTAACCCCTATCGCTATGAGGCGGACAAGGAAACCCTGGACTATGCAGAGGCAGGCTTAAACGCTTTGAAAACGCTATTAGAGCGGCGCATGGATACTTCAAAAATATTTGCCAATGAAACTGTAATGTTTGACCTCATTCGGGCAAGTGGGGGTCATGTGCGTCACCTGATGCAAATGGTGCGGGAAGCTTGTCTCACCGCGATCGGTCGGGCGCATCGGGTAGTGGAAGCGGACGATACAGAATATGCCATTAACCAATTGCAATTTAGTTTTGAGCGAGAAATGCCCGATCACTATTATGCTGCCATTGCCGAAACCTACCACAGCAAACGCGCTCCTAAAAATGAGGTGGGTCAGGCTATTTTGTTTAATACTTCCGTGTTGGAATATAACGGTAAACAACGCTGGAACTATCCCCATCCAACAGTGATGAAAATCGATGCTTTTCAACAAGCCCTCCAACGACTTAGTGCGACCAACGGAAACGGATAAAGATTTTCTGTGGCGCAATGCAGCAGCCTTGAACAAAATTGCCCTTTTTGCTGACCTTTCCGAAGGCTTTACGATCGCTTTTGTGCAAGTGGACTTAGAAACCGATCGGCAGCAGGCAATTCAAGCCTTGCGATCTCGCTCGGACTTTCCCCATCTTCAATGGATTTCCCTACACCTAAATGATCCGCAGTTGCAATATCTGGGGGAGGCGATTCGTCAGGGCTTATCCAGCAGCCTGGGCAAGACCGAACAAAAACCCGTCTTGTTAATCTCAGGACTAGAGCGATCGATCGGCAGCTATGGCGACTATCCCCCCGTACTGAGTAACTTCAACATTGCCCGTGACACCTACACCCACCGCTGTCCCCATCCCATCATCTTCTTTCTGCCCAGTTACGCCATCACCCGCTTCGCCCGCTTTGCCCCGGATGTGTGGGCTTGGAAATCCACCGAAATCCATCTTCAAGCCAACTTGCCCCCCCTTTCTGCCGAACCCCTGCCCCTCATTTCTACCGAACCTCGCAGTATTCCCGTTCCCCAATCCCGTTTTGAATTGTTGCAGCGTCTCCTAGACGAACATCCCCAACCGAGCCTCACCCGCGCCGACGTTTTGAACCAGTTGGGAGATGCCCACCAGTCCCATGCTCAGTACAACCAAGCCAAACCCCTCTACCTGGAAGCCTTAGATCTCTATCGCCTCTTCGATCGCCCCAACGCCGAAGCAGAAGTGCTGAATAACCTGAGTGATTGCTGTTCTGCCCTGGGGGACTACCCCAATGGAATAGGCTATGCCCACACTGCCCTAGCGGTAGCTGAAACCCAAAATAATGCCTTAGCTGTTGCCACCAGCCTCAATAATTTGGCAGGACTTTATGAATCCCAAGGACGCTATAGTGAAGCAGAGCCGCTGTTGCAACGATCGCTTGCCATCTGTGAACAGCAATTGGGAGCCGACCATCCCGACACCGCCACCAGCCTCAATAATTTGGCATTACTTTATGAATCCCAAGGCCGCTACAGTGAAGCAGAGCCGCTGTTGCAACGATCGCTTGCCATTGATGAAAAAGTCTCTGGAAACAATCATCCTGGCACCGCCACCAGTCTCAATAACTTGGCATTACTTTATGAATCCCAAGGCCGCTACAGTGAAGCAGAGCCGCTGTATCAACGATCGCTTGCCATCCGTGAACAGCAATTGGGAGCCGACCATCCCGACACCGCCACCAGCCTCAA
>DALYGI010000474.1:0-2767 GCA_031971595.1 Prochlorotrichaceae cyanobacterium CTOTU29312 | reverse complement strand
ATTGATGCATCCCAGAAATGGTTAATTGAATCTGGACTATATGATGCTCTAGTGGGGGGAGAAATTCGAGGCTAACGCTCTGGGTGAATATTAATATTAAAAAACTATGATTCAATTATACGAACAGATGAAAATAGCCCAGATTTCTAGTCTGCGCGAGTTGGCCAAACGATCGGGATTGTCCCAGTATCAAATTAATAAAATTCGTCGTGGAGAGTGGGATAGCCTTTCCCTGGCTGGCGCTTTGCGGTTAGCCCAAGTGCTTCAACTTTCCCTGGATGATCTTCTTGCCTGGGCTGACCTAAAACTCCCAGAATCCCAAAACGATCGCTCCCTGGATTACCAACATTTAGAACATCAATTACAGCACCAAGCGACAACTCTAACTACCCAACTTCAGCGAGACGCATTGCATCAGTTAGAATCCTGGTTACGCAACTGGCCAAAAGTGGTTTATGCCATTCACCACGATAAACCCGATCTCCTCGCGGCTAAAATTTTGCCCCTGCTCCGTCCCCTGGAAATCCTATTGCAAACCTGGGGCGTGGAACCCATTGGCACCATTGGCGATCGTCTCCCCTATTCCCCTCAGGAACATTTGCCCCTGTCCCCCATCGAAACTGCCGGTGTTCTAGTGGAAATCCAACGACCAGGCTATCGCCATCAGGGAAATTTACTCTTTCGCGCAGAGGTCAAAGCGATCGACCCTAATCATCCCTAAACATAAGAAATAAAATAAGAAATAAGACAATAAAAAAGGGCGCAGTGCGCCCCTAAATTCGGTAAGTTAATTCAGGAATTACATCAGGCCAAGCTGAGACAGAATGCCTTGACCCGTTAACAATTCTGTAGCCAGTCCAATCACGAAACCGAGCATGGCAAGGCGACCATTCCAGGTTTCAGCAACTGCGGTAAAGCCAAACTTAGACTCTTGTTGCGACTCTTTTTGCATGGGAGAATCCTCCAAAATCAGTTGGGTAAGCCAGTCAATAAGCCAAATGTATGAGGGTTTCCTCATGCCATCAGCTTAACGTAAGATTACAAAATTCGCAACAAAACTTCTTATTTGTTGACATAGATACGGGTCTATGTATTCGGAAAGCCTCCGGGAGGGTTGGGCGACTCTTGCCAGGACGCTCTAGCCCTGATGGGGCAAGGGGGAAGGATTTAGGTTCTGGAAACCCCTGCGAACTCACCGCCAGGGTGATAAAGTGAGAGGCGATCGTTTGTTGGTGAAAAGGTTTCAGCGTCTCTATGCATATTTCTCTTCAATGGCTCCGGGAACTGGTTGGGTTTACGCAAGAACCGGAAGAATTAGCGGAACTGCTGACCATGGCAGGGTTTGAGGTGGAGGATATTGACGATCGTCGGACGTGGGCGGCGGGGGTTGTGGTGGGGCGCGTGGTGCAACGGGAGCAACACCCCAATGCGGATCGGCTGAGCGTGTGCCAGGTGGATGTGGGCCAGGGCGAGCCGTTAAATATTGTCTGTGGGGCGAAGAATGTCCGGGCGGATATTTTTGTGGCGGTGGCAACCTTGGGGACTTATCTGCCTAAAATTGACCTGAAACTGAAGCCGACGAAGTTGCGGGGGGTCAAGTCTGAAGGGATGATTTGCTCGTTGTCCGAACTAGGGCTGGAGAAGGAGTCGGAGGGGATTCATATTTTTGGCGAGGTGGGGGCGGCGGATTTTATCCCTGGTCAGGATGTGCGTCCAATCCTGGGGTTGGATGATGTGATTTTTGACCTGACTTCTACTGCAAACCGGGCGGATGCCCTGAGTATGGTGGGGATTGCCCGCGAGGTGAAAGCCCTCACCCAAGCTCCCTTAACCCTGCCTGAGGTGGAACATCAACCCCTGAATACGGACGATCGTTTGGCCATTAGCTTAGAAGCCACTGCGGCCTGTCCCCTCTATATTGGCACCTGGATTCAAGGGGTTAAGATTGCGCCGTCACCCCAGTGGTTACAACGACGACTTCAGGCGGCGGGAGTGCGGCCCATCAATAATGTGGTGGATGTAACCAATTATGTGCTGTTGGAATGGGGGCAGCCCCTCCATGCTTTTGATAGCGATCGGCTCCGAGCCCTCAGTGGGGATCAGTCCCTTCGGATTGGGGTGCGCTTTGCCCACAATGGGGAAACTCTCAAGACGTTAGACGGTCAAGAGCGATCGTTAAGTACCAGTAATTTACTGATCACTGCTGCGAACCAGCCCGTGGCCCTAGCGGGGGTGATGGGGGGCGAAAATACGGAAGTTCACGAAGGCACCACGAACCTCTTACTGGAAGCCGCCTGGTTTGATCCCGTGGTCACGCGGCGCTCTGCCCGCGCTCAGGGGCTACGCACCGAAGCCTCCTCTCGCTACGAGCGGGGAGTGAATAGTGTGGAATTGCCCACCGCTTGCCAGCGAGCCCTGGACTTACTGCTGGAGTTGGCCGGGGGAACCATCACCGCCCAAACCATCGCCGATGAGCGCCCAGAGAAAAATCCAAGCCGTACTATTTTGCTCCGCATGAGTCGGATTCATCAGGTCTTAGGGTTCATCGAAAAAGACGACGAACTAGCCACCCTTGCCCCCCACACCGTGGAAGACGTGCTCACCGCCCTCGGTTGCCAACTCAGTGAACGATCGGAGGAGCAAACCTGGAACGTCACCATTCCCCCCTACCGCTACCGGGACTTAGAGCGGGAAATTGACCTGATTGCAGCAGTGGCGCGGCTCTCCCGCTACGACAACTTTTGTGACACCCTCCCAAATAAAACCG
>DALYGI010000473.1:0-2852 GCA_031971595.1 Prochlorotrichaceae cyanobacterium CTOTU29312 | reverse complement strand
ACCACCACCCCAGCCCGATCGAGAATGACTGGAATCAGATCTTCCCGTTTAACGGCCATTACATGAACCCCCTGGCACAATTGCCGAGCCAGTTTAATTTGTTCGGCGGCCAAAGTGATACCTTCCTCTAGGGGATCGGGGGCTGCCGCTAACCGATCGATCGTGGTCTGGGGAATTTGCACACCGGGAACCATTCGATTGAGAAAGGCGGCATTTTTAGCGGATTTCAGTAAAAAAATACCCGCTAGAACGGGTTTGCCGTAGGGGTTTGCAATGCCGGTCATAAATTTTTCTAAACGATCGAAATCGGAGATTAACTGACTTTGAAAAAAAGCGGCTCCGGCTCTAATTTTGCGCTCAAAGCGATTTTGTAAACCACTCCAACTGGGGGACTGGGGATCCACCGCTGCCCCGGCCAAAAAGGTTGTTCCTCCCTCCGGCAAGGGGTTATTATTGGCATCTTTCCCCTCATTAAGCCGTTGAATAAGCTGGAGAAGACGCACGGATTCCAGGTCATACACCGCCTTTGCCTTGGGATGATCCCCCACTTTCACCGGATCCCCCGTTAGGGCCAAAAGATTAGAAATTCCTAAGGCCTGGGCTCCCAGTAAATCCGCCTGTAAGCCAATGCGATTACGATCGCGGCAGGTCACTTGACAGATGGCCTCTATCCCCCGTTGTTGCAATAACACACAACCCGCCAGGGAACTCAACCGCATCACTGCCCGGCTGCCATCGGTAATATTAACCGCATGAACCCGCCCTTTCAGCCCTGCCGCCAACTGAAGCATGGCCGTGGGGTCTGATCCCTTGGGGGGTGCGACCTCTGCGGTGATTAAAAATTCCCCATTGGCGATCGCTTGCCGTAAACGCTGACTCATAATGCTCCTGGCTATTCCCGTGGTTGCCTATACTAGCCTATCGATCCACTTCGCGGGGGACAACCACCAAACGCAGAATTGACAGCAGAAAAATCATTAAAAATAAAACCAAACCGATGGCACAGGCATAACTGATATTGAGGTTTTGAAAGGCCTGTTCATAGACGTAATAAACGATCGTTTTCGAGCCATTGCGGGGGCCACCTTGGGTCATAATAAAAATTTCTTCAAACACTTTCATGGCAGAAATGGAAGAAATAATGCTGACCAAGACCAGGTAGGGGCGCATGAGGGGCAGGGTAATATCCCAGTGACGTTGCCAGCCAGCGGAACCATCCAGGGCCGCCGCTTCATAGAGTTCCTGGGGAATACTTTGTAACCCCGCTAGATAAATCACCATGTAATAGCCCAAGCCTCGCCAGACGGTAACCGCCATCACGCTATAAATGGCCCAATCCGGTTGCGTTAGCCAGGGAATGGGCAGCCAGTCTGGGGCCATCGGAGTGTGGCCCAGGGTGAGGCTCAGGAGTTGATTGAGCAGGCCCTTTTCGGCGTAGAGCCAATTCCAGGCAATCCCCGCCACCACCATGGAAATCACCACGGGGGTATAAAAAGCCAACCGAAACCAGCGGATGCCCTTGAGTTGACGGTTAACCAGGATGGCTAAAACCAAGGGCAAGGTGACCAACAGGGGCACGACCCCCACCAGGTAGAGCAAGGTATTGCCGAGGGTTTTCCAAAAAACTTGATCCTTAAGGAGGGTTTGGAAATTTTTAGTGCCCACCCATTCCGGGCTCCGGGTGAGGTCATAGCCATATTCGGTAAAACTGAGATAGAAGGCATGAAGGGCGGGCCAGAAGACAGTAATGCTGAGAATGACTAAGGCCGGGGCTAAAAAGAGGTAGGGGGTGACCCATTTTTGTCGAACGGAATAGGGAAGCATGAGGAGCCAAGACGATCGCAACACCGCCTTAAACTATAAGCTGCTCTGTCCGTCAGAACCCACCCAGTTCCCACCCAGTTCCCCAGGGCCTTTCCAGACCAGCGCCCATAATATGGCATACTTTGGAGGCTGAAAGTCCTGAAGGATAGAGAGAGATGACGGTGGGAACAATCGTGGGGCTGGGGGTTTTGGCCCTGGTGGGAGGCACTGCTGCGGTTCTAGAGCAACAGTATCGTCGCCGTCCGGGAAATGCCTTGGCGGTGGATCAAGGCCAATGGCAGTTCAAGCGGCTAAACGATCGTCAGGGGCAACTTCAGGGGACGTTGACCTTTACCAATACCACCGATCGCTTTGAAATTATGATTCCAGAGGTGAAGGTGAAAACCAAACTCCTCTCAAAGGCATCCCTCCAAGGGGTAACCTGGAAAACCCAGATCCAAAACCAGCATCCCGATGCGCCCCCCCGTCCCGATCGCTATTGGTATGCCTATATCGTCAAAGCCCACAAGCAGACCCAACTCCTGGTTACCGTCGAGATGGAGGGGGAACCGGCAGCCCTAGACGCACTTCAAACCGCATGGCTACGGGTGCAGTATGTGGCCTATGGCCCCGGCGGGCGCACCCCTCGCACCCATCATGCGATCGTGCCCTTGCAATACCCCGATCCCCACGTTACCGGCACCTGGCGCTTAGGGGGCGAGTCGGAAACCAATCCCGTTGCTAAAGTTTTACCCATTTATACCCACCTCCTCACAGCGATCGATAACCCCATTGACGTGATTCAGCGCTATGTAGCTCCCCACGCCCAACCCGGTGATGTGGTTACGATGGGGGAAACCCCCTTAGCCATTATGCAGGGACGCTATCACCATCCCTCAACGATTCAACCCGGCCCCCTAGCGCGGCGAATTTGTTGCTATTTTCTGCCCACCTCTAGCCTGGCCACCGCCTGCGGAATGCAAACCCTGGTGGATTTGGTGGGAGCCCCTAGGGTTTTCTGGGCCTTTGTGGGCGGGGTATTGCTGCGG
>DALYGI010000472.1:0-2860 GCA_031971595.1 Prochlorotrichaceae cyanobacterium CTOTU29312 | reverse complement strand
GCTAGCACCAGAGGGCGATCCATCCCAAAATGATGACCCAAATCCGTGAGCATCTCTCGCAGGCGATGGGGGGATTCATAAAAAACCAGCGTCCGGGTTTCCTGGCGCAAACCCTCCAAATGGGCTTGGCGAGCCTTCGCCTTAGCGGGCAAAAACCCTTCAAAAACAAAACGACCGGTGGCAATACCCGCGGCACAGAGGGCCGTAATAATCGCACAGGCCCCCGGAATCGGAGTCACCGTAATTCCCGCCTCAATACAAGCCTGCACCAATTCCAGCCCCGGATCGGAAATACCAGGAACCCCCGCATCCGTCACCAAAGCGATCGTTTCTCCTTGTTGGATGCGTTGCAAAAAGAGGGGAATCCGTTGTTGAGTATTATGTTCGTGGTAACTGATTTGGGGCGTATCAATTTGAAAATGTTGCAATAACTTTCCCGTATGGCGGGTATCCTCCGCCGCAATGAGGTTCACCGATCGTAGAATTCGCAACGATCGAAAGGTCATATCTTCCAAATTCCCAATGGGCGTTGCTACAATATACAAAGTTCGAGAAGAAAGAGGATCCATTAGTTTAGTTTTGAATTTTGAGTTTTGAATTTTAAGTTTTGAGTTTTCAAGATATAATTAATCATTCTCCATTCTGCATTGACGGCTTTCAATGCTTAACTGCCAATTTCTAATTCCTAATTCTGCATTATAAATTCTCAATTCTTAATTTTCCAATCATCCATTGTTGCAATAGCGATCGACACTGTAAACAGGTAAACTTTTCTAATAACATTTGACTGTCACGGATTGCATACATTGCACCGATCGCTGCTGGGTTGAGTTCTGTGTTTTCGTCAATTTCTGCCACAAAACCATAGAGCCTTTGGTTAGAAAAGGAACTATTCACCCA
Source organism: Prochlorotrichaceae cyanobacterium CTOTU29312 (assembly GCA_031971595.1). GTDB lineage: Bacteria > Cyanobacteriota > Cyanobacteriia > Prochlorotrichales > Prochlorotrichaceae > JBEAPM01. The sequence continues at coordinate 1,960 of DALYGI010000472.1, read as the reverse complement.
CCATCCCTCAGTATTTAGGGGCCGACAGTCTTGCACTCGATCGGGGGGAATCTGAAGTTCTCGCTCTAAAATGGCTAGTGCTGAATCCACCAAGGAACGATCGGCTAAGGCTCGTCCTCCTGGAAAATCCCAAGTGGCTACTCCCGCACCGGGACGATGGATGGCTGGGGGTAAGAGCCAGGTTTCACGGTAGAGGGGCAAGATAATTACCGAATCCGATCGCTCCACTCGCCAGTAATCTAAAATGTCACCCCGATCGGTTTCTAAATGCTCTCCAATTAATCGAAACCAGGGGGTTTTGAGGTCACAAAAGGGAATAGACATTGGGTTTTCAGGGGTGAGGATTCTGGTTTGAAGTGATACCTGTGGACTCAAATACGGACTAAAATAGAGAATAGTTTTATAGTGCCCATATCGCCATAATACAGCGCTTTGCATAACGCTGTTATCCCAGCAGATGCTGTATTGCCATGATCTTGCCCCCTGCTCCTATTCAATCTTTGCCTTTAGCCCTAGTGCGGTGGATCGCGGCGGGGGAGGTGGTGGATTCTTGGCAAGCGGTGGCGCGGGAATTATTGGAAAATAGTTTGGATGCGGGAGCTACCCATCTGCAACTGTCCCTGTGGCCGGAGGCCTGGCGCTTACGGTTAGCGGACAACGGCCAAGGGATGGATCTCGACAATCTGCTTAAGGCGGCCAGCCCCCACAGTACCAGTAAATGGGTGATGGACAGTGGCGAGGATCCCGTAGATCCCTTAGTAGGTCACTTAGAAGAGCCCCTGCCCCGGATTGTCACCTTGGGATTTCGGGGGGAAGCGCTTCACTGTCTGGCCCAGGTGGGGGATTTGGAAATTTGCAGCCGATCGTCTCTGGGGGCGGAGGGGTGGCGGGTGGTTTACGATCGTTTGGGGCAACCTCTGACACGGGAACCCATGGCCATGGCACCGGGAACGATCGTCACCTTAGAAAATCTCTTTTCTGCGCCTTGGAGTCACCGTCGCCACAGTTTGCCACCCCTGAAGCACTCCCTGGGAGCGGTGCAGACCATGATTTATAACCTAGCCCTCACTCACCCTGGGGTGACCTGGCAGGTATACCGCAGCGATCGACCTTGGCTCTTGTTACGACCGGCCCCCACGCCCCGGCTCCTCATCCCCCAATGTTTGCCCACGGTTGAGGTCGCTGATTTAGTAGAGCATCACAAAACCTGGGACGATCGCTCTGGACTAGCCCTGGTGGTGGGTCTGCCCAGTCGTTGCCATCGTCGCCGTCCCGATTGGGTAAAGGTCGCAGTCAATGGCCGGGTGGTGCAGTGTCCTGAGTTAGAGCAGGTGATTCTCTCTGCCTTTCACCGTACCCTCCCCCGCCATCGCAGCGATCGTCACAGTACGCTCTATCGGTTTCCCCTGGCCTTTGCCCATTTTCAGGTTCCCCCGGAGGATGTGGATTGGAACCGTCACCCCCATAAAACGGAAATTTATTTGCAGGATTTAGCCACCTGGCAAGGCCGCCTCCAGGAAACGATCGCGGCGGCGTTGCGGTTACCAGAGGACTCCACCGGGACAGATTATGCCCAGCAACGGGTCGATCGAATCTTGAGGACAGCGGAACAAGACCAGGGCTATCGGGTTGCGGCTAGTTCGTCAGTGACTAGACCCACGAGTATGCCAGTGAGCGGGTTACCCCCCTTAAAAGCTATTGCCCAACTGCATCAGATGTATATTGTGGCGGAGTCCCCCACGGGCTTGTGTTTGATTGAGCAGCATATTGCCCATGAACGGGTTTTGTACGAGCAACTTTGCGATCGGTGGCAACTGGAGGCGCTGAAGTCTCCCGTGGTGCTATCCCATTTACAGCCTAGTCAGGTGGAGCAACTGCACCGCCTAGGAATTAACTGTGAAGCCGTTGGGGAACAGCAGTGGATTATCCGCACCGCTGCGGCCCCCTTGATAGAACGATC
>DALYGI010000471.1:0-2871 GCA_031971595.1 Prochlorotrichaceae cyanobacterium CTOTU29312 | reverse complement strand
AGGGTTTCAACCGATCCACCAGTCCATTTTATTTCGCCTTACGTTGGTAGCCGTTAAAACTATAATAAGATGGTTTGGTGAAATCATCGGATATTTTGAAAATAGAACAACGAATGGTGTGGTTGAAGGAATAAATAATAAGCTAAAGCTAATAAAACGTAGAGGTTATGGGTTTAGAAATGTTAAAAGATTTGAACTGCGTTCTTTAATTTGTTGGCACTTTACGAAAAGCAATGCATAGACATCTATTTTTGTCAAGCATATTAAATCCAGAAGAGCCTAGATCTTACAAAATTTTCATTGAGAAGATTATGATTTATTGTCCAATAAGCGACTGCTCCATAAACTACTTTTGATTTGCTAATGAAGTCATTAAACTCCTTGAGAACAGTACGTGACTTTAAAGAAATTGGTAGAATTTCGACTGTAGTTTCGGGTATTTCGGGTACAAAATGATTCATATTAAACACTAATGGCTCTCTAACACTCGTTAGTTATCGATTGTATCCCATTGCAATTACCTTGTAACGGTGCGTTTATCCCTTGATCAAACCCAGTCTGATATTTCCCAGTTCCTTATCTACATACTACCAAGTACTGAACTTGGATCCCCTCCCCCGATCGCATGGTTTGACCATCCTTCAGGGGAGGTTGCTATTAAAATCCTAGCCCACTAAACCCTTCACCTTCGCCATGATGCCCACGGGGTCAATGCCTTGGTGGGGGAATTGCTCCCACAGCCCACCGCAGCCTTCTTCATGGGTGCCCAGGTAGGCAAACTTCGGTGCATAGCCCCGCTCTAGAAGCCAAGACCCAAAGCGACTCCCTAAACCAGTACGACGGTTGAAGGCTTCCACCACCATCACGAAGGGCGCTTTACCTACTTTGGCCATCATCTCTTCGTCCACGACGTTGAGGGTGGCTTTGTTGATTAAGCCCACGTCAATGCCCTCTTGCTTGAGCCGCTCCACCGCATCCAAGGAGCGATAGACCGCATCCCCAAAGGCGACGATGTAGCCAGCGGTGCCTTCCCGAATTACCTCGTCTTTACCGGGGGTGAAGGTGTAGTCACCGCCAAAGATCTCGTTCCCACTCGCATCCAGAAGCATCGGGACTTTGGATCGGGTGGAGAAGATGAACCGTAAGCCGGGGTTATGGAAGACCGCTTTGACGCAGGCTTTCATTTGGTTGGCATCGGCGGGGAAGTAGAGGCGGGTTTCGTAGCCGTCATTTAAGCCGTTGTCTGCGAACATATTGTTGATCCCGAAGTGGCAGGTGTTGTCCGCCATGTCGTCGATGCCTGCGTGGGAGAAGTGACAGAGCAGGTTGGAGTAGTTCAACCGCGCCATGGTGATTTCAGAAATGCACATTTCTAAGAAGGCGCTGAAGGTGGCGAAAATCCCCTGTTTGCCCTTGGCCATGCCAAACCCGGCGGCGGCGGAGAGGTTGCCCCGTTCTTGAATGCCGCCACTGATGAAGATTTCAGGATAGGCTTTGCGGATTTGCGCGAGACCGCAGGAGCCTTCTAGGTCACTGTCTACCACTAAAACGCTGTCTTTGCGATCGTTTTCAGTCATGGCACTCAGCACTTCTACCACTGCATCCCCGAAGACGTTGCGGTTCGAGCCCAGTTTGTCGCTGGAACCCAGGAAGGTGTAGGTATTTTTCGGCGCGACAATGCCGTTGAGGTAATCCACGGCGGCTTGGTGTCCTTTGGCTTGCAGGTATTGCAGGGCCAGTTTGACGGAAATTACATCGTGGCCGTGGTTGGAGCCTTCTAAGCCTTCAATGCCGGGGCACATGGGGCGCTTGGCAATCACGGCGATCGGCCCGGGGGTGTTGATGGCTTCCACAATGCAGCTATAGAGGGCATCCAGGTCTTCGCCGTTGCATTCGACAACTTTGAGACCATGACCTTCTAAGGTTTGCTTAACGCTGTAGCCACCGAGGTATTGGGAAGGATTCCCGGCGATCGTTACGTCGTTGTCATCAATGATCAGCTTGACGTTAATGTGTTGGGCTACGGCGAGGCGGGCGGCTTCTGCGTCGTTGCCTTCCTGTTGGGAACCGTCGGAACCGAGACAGAACACGGTTTTACCAGGGTTAGCCAAGGCGACCCCGTTCACGTAGGGCCACATGTGACCGAGGCGACCGGAGCTAAATTTGACCCCAGGGGTTAGCCCTAATTCTGGGTGGCCGGGGAGTTTGGAGTTGGCGGCGCGGTACTGCATGAGTTGCTCTGCGGGCAGATCGCCGTTGAGGGTGGCCATCAGGTATTGGGTGCCGACCCGGTGACCCGCTTCGTCAAAGAAAATGGGCACAAATTTGTCCGGTTGGCTATTGAAGAGGGCGTGTAAAATCATCACCTCCGGCACCGTGTCGAAGGGGCCGCCCGTGTGGCCGCCTACGCCCCGTGCTGCACCTGTCGCGGTGAAAAAGACGATCGCATCGCGGCAGAGTTGAATATTAAACTGAAGGGCTTCCCGTTGTTCCGGGGTGAGGCTGGGCTGGCTGGGATCAAGGGAAACGGGCTTATACTGGGTTAAATCGATGGGAAAACTTCCTAACTGAATCGTCATGGTCTTGGGGAACTCCTGTAAGATCGTACCAAGAGTATCTTACGGGACAGTGAGACGATTCTGGACGATGCTGGGAGATTCTGTATTCAGGTCTAGATCTTGGGGTTGGCTCTCGTTCTCTGTATATACCCTAAAATACAAAATCCCTCCGAAATACACCCGGAAGATTAGCTTTTATGACCTTAGATGCATCCCCCGTCTATCCCTTGAGTTCCTTAAAATATGCCTTAGTTCATGAATGGCTCACGCCCTTTGCCACTGGGGGATCGGAGTTGGTGGTACAGGATATTTT
>DALYGI010000470.1:0-2903 GCA_031971595.1 Prochlorotrichaceae cyanobacterium CTOTU29312 | reverse complement strand
TTCTTGAAGTTAGCACCAGCCAATTGAGCATAGTCTAGACAGGCTTCTGCTAAATTAGCCATAAATAAGTTTGCATTGACCAAAGACGAATTACTTAAATCCGCTAGGCGTAAAACAGCCTCTCGCAGATCAGTTTCCGTCAGATTTGCCTCCCGTAAAATGGATTTATAGAGGTTGGCATTGACACAACTGGCCTTGGACAAATCAGCCTGCATTAAATTAGCGCCCATGAGGCTTACTAATCCTAAATTAGCTTCCGATAAGTCTGCCCGCATCAAGTTGGAGAAGTAGAAGGAGGCTCTCACGAGACTGGCCGCGTGAAGACAAGCTTCCCGGAGATCCACCTCATAAAAGTTCCCTTCTCCTAAATCAGCTTCATTCATCAGACATTCCCTCATATCCACCTTATAAAGGTGAGCCGATCGGAGGTTTGCTTGGACTAGATTAGCAGTATAAAGATTAGTTTTGTATAAGTCTCCATGACTTAGGTTTGCTTGTTCTAGATTCGCCATACAAAGATCAGTTTGGTATAAAACCGCTTCCTGCAAATTGGCTTGTCTCAGACAAGAATCCCGTAGATTGCTTTGATAAAAATTTGCCTGATGAAAATCATACCTTGATAAATCCCACTGCAATAAGTCCAGACTTTGCAGATCCGGCCTTATGTTTGGCTGTGCCTGTCGCCAAGCATTCCAGACATTTACGCCTTGTTTTAACAACTCTACGTGTTCACTATTAGCCATGGGGATAGTCCCCTCCAAGTAGGTAGACGATTTGGTGGCTTGTTACTCTGCCTGTATTATTCCTGATTGAAGGCATTTTTGCGAGATTTGTCACACAACTATGGGTTGCGTTGTATTTCTTTACACAAAAGCGTTTAAAATACATATATCCTAATCAATAATATGCTACTCCACATCAGGGAATCACAGGGAACCATTACTTGAACTACTCAAGCCTCATTGACAAAACCTTGGATTACGCTTGACGGTTAGGTTTAAGAGCGTTTAGGTTTAAGGATGTTAGGTTTGAGGGTGTTTGTTCATTCGGTATTTTTTCCCGCTTTTCGACAGCCTGAACTGTTACAAGTTGTAATATGACCAAACCCATCCGTATTCTGCTGGTTGAAGATTCTCCTGTTGCCTTAACAATTTTGATGCGTGTCTTGCAGGATGAGCCAGATATTGAAGTTGTCGGCACTGCTCCTAATGGGGAAGAAGCTATCAAGTTAATCCCCCAGGTTAAGCCGAGCCTGATTTGTACGGATCTGCACATGCCTCGGATGGACGGTCTACAACTGACGGAATTCGTCATGGAGCATTTTCCCTGTCCTATTTTAGTCATTAGTGCATCCGTGCAGGATGAAGACACCGATAATGTGTTTCGGTTATTAGAAGCAGGAGCCCTGGATATTTTCCCCAAACCCCGCACCGGCCTAGTGACCGAGTATGAGAAATCCAAACAGGAGTTACTGGTTCGCATCCGGGTTCTCTCCGGTGTGACCGTGTTTACCCAGCGTCGAACTTTTCAGGATAAGAAGTCTACCACAGTGACCCCCGCTCTCCCTCTCCCCCCCATTACTTTACGCCGAGATATTCGGCAGCCCCAAATTTTGGCGATCGGCGCTTCTACGGGTGGCCCCCAAGCCCTCCATCTGTTATTTCAGCGCTTACCCTCTAACTTTCCAGTGCCGATCGTTTGTGTACAACACATCAGCGAGGGATTTCTGCAAGGTTTAGTGGACTGGCTCAATCGGGAATGTCCGTTTAAGGTTACGATCGCTCAACCGGGAGTCGTTCCCCAGCCGGGGGTGGTGTACTTTCCGCCAGAACGGCAACATTTGGTGATTTCCCCCACGGGTAAGTTATCTCTGTCTTTGGAGTCCCCCGTTACGGGGCATCGTCCCTCGGTTACAGTTTTATTTAAATCCGTTGCCCAGTATTATCGTCGTTCCTGTGTGGGGATTTTGCTAACGGGCATGGGGCGAGATGGGGCAGATGGGTTACTCTCCATCGCTGAAGCAGGGGGCATTACGATCGCTCAGGATGAATCTACCAGTGTGGTTTTTGGAATGCCAAAAGAAGCAATCAGTTTAGGAGCAGCCCAACAGGTACTAGCCATTCAGGACATTGCGCCGTTTTTGCTCAATCGAGTTTTTCAGCCCACTTCCGCTTAAATTCGTAGTCAACGCCAGAGCGATCGAACATCGCTAAAGGGAATAGAATCATGCCAAACGCAGCACTAAAGCCAACCGTTCTTTCCGTGGATGACAGCTTAATTATGCAGCAAATGATTAAGCGAGCCTTGGGGGAACACTATACCGTTTTACTAGCAGATAATGCGGTGGATGCCCTGTCAGTAATCTACCATGAACCCATTGCTGGTTTATTGCTGGATATTTCCATGCCCGGTATTGACGGTTTGGAGCTTTGTCGAACGGTGCGGAATTTACCCCAATTTAAGACCTTACCTATTATTATGATCACCGCCCGCAGTTCTGATCAAGATAAACAGGAGGGGAAACAAGCCGGAGCAACCGCCTACCTAACCAAACCCTTTGATCCTAAAGAACTTCGAGCTTTAATTGATCAACTGGTGGGATAGCCGGGATCAGGGATCGGGTAAGCTATTCAGATCATGCAGATTATTCAAATCAGGCAAGCAATTAGGCAATCCATTCAGGTACTGAACTTTAAGACTTAAGACAACCCGCTTAAGGAATTTCACTGCATTGATTAACGGCCTTTTCCTTAAGGTAAATCTCAGATAAATCTCAGGTAAATATCAGGTAAATCTTAGGTAAATATCAGGCAAACCTTAACTAAACATCTTAGCCAAGTATCTTAGCTAAACATCAGGAAAACCACAGGATTTTAGCCCTTCTCATACCCCTCATCGATCGC
>DALYGI010000469.1:0-2909 GCA_031971595.1 Prochlorotrichaceae cyanobacterium CTOTU29312 | reverse complement strand
TATTAGCTCCCATTGCTCATCAGAAATATCTGTAGAATAAGGTTTTCTTGTCATGACATTAGTTTACTTAAAAGACATTTCCCTTAAATTCACCATAATTTTACATGGCATCGTAAATTCTTAGTTATTTTTTAATAAATACCCTCTAGATTGATAGGGATTCTAGGAGTACCGCACCTATACACAGATAAGTCTGTGCTTCCTGTACTCCTAGGCAGCCTACCGATCGATCCGTTGATGGTAAAGTCTCACAATTTTTGCCGTGACCTCATCGATCGTCAGGCGATCGGTTTCCAGATACAACGCATCTGCCGCTTGAATTAAAGGGGAAATCGCACGGGAACTATCTAAACAATCCCTGCGCCGAATTTCCGATTCTAATTCTTCTAAACTGCGACAGGGCAGCCCTAAATTTTGCAAATCCTGCTGGCGGCGGCGGGCCCGCTCTCCCGGAGAAGCGGTCAAAAAAATCTTTAATTCCGCATCGGGAAACACCGTCGTACCCGTGTCTCGCCCTTCTGCCACTAACCCACCCTTGCGGCCATAGCGTTGTTGTTCCCGCACCAGGCACTCCCGCACAGCGGACTGGGCCGCAATGTTAGACACATGGGCCGTTACTTCCGCACTGCGAATCGCTTCAGTCACCTCCCGATCGTTAATCCACACCCGCGTCGGGGTAAAAGCTTCGCCCTTAGGAAACTCAAACCGAATCTGGCATTGAGCCACCAAATCCGCGATCGTTAATTCGTCCGTGAGGGACACTTTACTGTTTAACACAAACCAAGTGACCGCCCGATACATAGCCCCAGTATCGAGGTAAAGCAAGTCTAAGCTTTTCGCCACCCGCTGGGTCACCGTGGATTTGCCAGCCCCCGCCGGGCCATCGATCGCAATAATGGGCTGACGAGCATTCAGCACCACATTATCAATTAAACGGGCAGAACCTACCTGTGCAGCCACCGCTAACATCCCCTTGATTTCAACTTTTTCCAAAGGAGCTAGTGTATCAGGATCTACTAGGTCTAGGTACTCCACGGTAAGACTCGGTTCCGTTCCTAAAATCTGCTGAGCCGTAGCCAAAAGGATCTGTCGATCGGTTTTACCCCGATAAAACACCTCCTGAGCCGCAAACAGGGCGCGAGATAATGCGGTCGCTTGGCGCTGCGCCTCCGCCGAGAGATAACGATTACGAGAACTCAGAGCCAGACCACTAGCCTCCCGCACGATAGGACAGGAAATAATCTCAATCCCTAGGTTTAAGTCCTGCACCACCCGACGAATAATGGCTAACTGCTGGGCATCCTTTTGGCCAAAATAGGCTCGATCGGGCTGAATCAAACTCAACAGTTTCACCACGATCGTCGCTACCCCTTGAAAATGGGTCGATCGGGTTTGGGCACAAAGTCCAGAGAGGAGAGACTGGGGCGGAATAACCTGGGTAAAACGGGGCGATAAACCCGGCTGATCTCCCCCTTCCCCATACAACTCCCCGGCATGGGGTAAAAACAAAACATCCACCCCCGCCGCCTCACACAGCGCCTGATCCGCCGCTAAATCACGGGGATAACGATCGAGGTCTTCCTGGGGGGCAAACTGGGTAGGATTTACAAAAATACTGACAATCAGGTGATCATTTTCTGCCCGTGCCCGCTCAATTAAGCTCAGATGGCCCGCATGAAGACATCCCATCGTAGGCACAAAGCCAATGCGGGGAAGGGTCGGAGCCTCTGGAGCCGCCTTAGACGGTAGAGAGGACAACCGGGCCAAACTGAGGTAACGCCGTAGGGCTAAAACCGTGGAAAGACAACGCACAGAAACCTCCTGAGCAGCATCAACGTTCCAACTATACCCTGGGTTTAGATTCGCCCTATGAAGCCCTAAGCCAAAAAGACTATTCCTGAAACACCTGCGGATGGGCGTTGGTAGAAACTTTTTTTGAATATGCCTATGAAAAGTATCAAGATGACATGATACAGCAGTCCTAAGTTAGTTGTATTTTTTTGATCGCTGAAAGCCTTACACAGCAAGGGATGAGTTTTGGCAAATCCACACAACCCCTGTATGACTGTTGTATAATTAGTTTAATTAAGATGACTGCCCCAACCCTGAAAATGAATATCACCCTAGAAATTCCCGATCGCTTGGCACAAAAAGTAGAAGATTGGCACCATGAGCTTCCCCAAGCGCTAGAAATTGGCTTGCAAGAATTAGAGTCACGAGAACAAAAAAAATTATCTTTAAGCTTTGAACAAGTCTTAACCTTAATTCGACAATTTTCTGAGACTGAAAAACAGAAAATTTTACAGGAACTCCAAACTGAATATCGCAGAAATAAGCTGACTCACCTTTTAAATGAGTTTCAAACAGATGATCTTTCCTTTGAGGAAATAACACAAGAAGTTGAGATCGTTCGTAGTCAAAATTATTATAACAATATTTATGTTGACAGCGATCCTTGATACAAACTTGTGGATTAGCTTCCTGATTGGTAAACAATTGTCAGAATTAAAGCTTTTAATATCTGAAGGTGTTATTATACCTGTCTATTCTCAGGAACTACTTCAAGAATTTCTTCAGGTTACTCAAAGACAAAAGTTTAAGAAATACTTTAAGTCTCAAGCAATTAGTGAGCTTATCGTTTTTCTAAATGAGATTGGAAAAATGGTTGAAATTACCTCAATGGTGTCAATTTGCAGAGATCCCAAAGACAACTATCTTTTAGCTTTAGCAAAAGATGGTAATGTAGATTTTTTAATTACCGGCGATAAAGATCTACTGATTTTGAAAAGATTTGAGAAAACGATAATTCTATCTTATAATGAATTTCTCATGACCGTTAACTCTTAAATAACGCTCCCAAATCTGTTGATAAACCGCTTCTAAATCACGGGTAAATTGTCGGGCATCCC
>DALYGI010000468.1:0-2910 GCA_031971595.1 Prochlorotrichaceae cyanobacterium CTOTU29312 | reverse complement strand
TCAAACTAAATTCCAGCGTCTAGTTGAAGATATTGGGGATAAATTCGTAATCTTTTGTCATACCCCAGAAGATGGAATTTTCTCCTATGTGAGCCGGTGGGCCGGTGATGGATGGCTTAGAAGCGACCAAACAAATCCGTCAATATCCCGATTTAGTCTCCATTCCCATTATTGCCCTCACCGCCCTGGCCATGAAGGGGGATAAGGAAAAATGTTTAGCCGCAGGGGCCAATGATTACCTCAGTAAACCCGTGCGGCTGAATCAACTGGTGACTACAATTCAACAACTGTTACGATCGCGTTTGGTAACCAGGGATGACGACTAAACCCTAACCCCCAAATCCTAAATCCCAAAGCTATTAATAACGACTGCCGGTTTTACGATAATGCACAGCGGTTCGTCCCTCCTCATGTAAAACCCGCCCTTCTTCGATCGTGCCGTATACCACCCAATGATCGGGACACTCCAACCGCTCCTGAACCCGGCATTCTAAATAGGCTAACGCTTCCTTGAGAATAGGAATATTATGGGACGATCGTTCGATTTCTACCCCCTCAAACCGATCGGCTCCGGGGGCAAAGGGTTTCAGAAAATGCTTCTGAATGGGTAAATCTCGCCCCTGCTCCAAAATATTGAGGACAAAGTAATCCCCTCGATAGGTCAAGGATTCTACCGCCCGATCCTTGGCTACCGCCACCGTAATTCCCGGCGGGTTAAAACTGGCTTGGGACACCCAAGAGGCTAACATGCCGCTGCTCACCTCCCCTTTTTGGGCCGTCAGCACACACAAAGATCCTAACAACCGCCCCATCGCCTGCTCCGTTCCCGCTATTTGGGCATCACTCATGCCCCCACTGGCCTGACGATCGGCCCGTTTTTTCGCCTTTTTCAAGGACTGGGCAAAATCTGTCCCCGCTTCCTCACAGGTTTTCAGAATCCGATCGTCCGGCTTAAACTTGACTCGAATGGTCTCCATGCCCTGGGTATAGCCCGCGTCCCGGAATTTCCCCTCAATCAGATCGATCGCTTCCCCACTCCAACCAAAGGAGCCAAATATCCCCGTCAGCTTATCCTTGGGTAGGGTACTTAACACAATCCCTAGGGCCGTCTGAATGGGCGTTGGGGCGTGTCCCCCTAGGGTCGGAGAGCCTACAATCACCCCCTCACAGCGCTCCACAGCCGTCCGAATTTCTTCCGTAGAAGCCATTTCACAATTGATAATATCCACCCGTACCCCCGACTTCACAATCCCCTGAGCGATCGCCTGGGCTAGGGTTCCCGTACTGCCATAGGCCGAGGCATAGAGGAGGACAGTGCTTAAGGATTGCTGTTGTTGAGCTTGGCTCCACTGGCGGTAAGCGGTCATCAGTTCCCGCTGGGCATAGCGGACGATCGGCCCGTGGCCTGGCGCATAGGCGAGGGGTTTATAGGACTGAAACCGATCGAGGGCACTCAACACCTGACGCACCTGGGGAGCCATCAGACAATCAAAATAGTAGCGATGATCTTCTAAATATTGCGTCCAGCCCTGATCCAGAATGGCATCATTGCAGTGATGAATGGCAAAAAACTTATCCGTAAACAACAGCCGCGACCCCGGATCGTAGGTCACCATGCCCCCCGGCCACCGGGGCGTAGGAGTGGTCACAAAGGCAAGCTCATGGCTGCCCCCCAAAGCCAAGGTTTCCTCCCCCCGAATCACCTGGAGGGGTAAGGGCTTACCCCCTAAGACTTCTTGAAAGGTCTCTTCGTAAAAACTGTCCAGGATTTTACTGGCCGGATTAGAGCAAACGATCGTCACCTGGGGGAACTGTTGGAGCAAAAACTTCAAGGTCGCCGCTCGGTTGGGGTTAACGTGGCCCAAAATAATGTAGTCAATGGACTTGCCCCGGGCCGCCAACTCCAGCTGCAAATGTTGCCAAAACAATTCCGTAAAGGACTCCCCTGGCGGATCAATCAACGCTAACTTCTCACTGCCCTGGATCAAATAACTATTGGCCGTCGTACCCCGCTCCAAGGCATACTCCACCTCAAACCGCAGCCGATTCCAACTCCGGCACCGAAAAACCTGGGTATCAGCCCCCACGATCGCCACTTGCAGATCACGGGGAGGAGTAGAGGGTAAGGGGCTCATAGAAATAATTCCTCTGTGCGTCAGGATTTAGCCCTATTCTCTCATATCGTCTCCGCATCCCCAGATGACCATTCCCAGATCTCCGTAATCCTCACCATAGAAATATCGAGAAAGATCGACGATCGAAAAACATAAAGATTGACAAGGGCCGTCCCTAACGACTACCATACTTGTTTGTTACTTTGTTACCCTATCCAAACTGTCTTCAAAAGTCCTCAATGCCTACCATTCAGCAACTCATCCGCGACGAGCGATTCCGCGCACGGAAAAAGACCAAATCCCCAGCCCTTAAAAGTTGTCCCCAGCGTCGGGGAGTCTGTACCCGCGTTTATACCACCACCCCCAAAAAGCCCAACTCTGCCCTACGGAAAGTGGCTCGGGTTCGCCTGACTTCTGGGTTTGAAGTTACCGCCTATATTCCTGGTATTGGTCATAACTTGCAGGAACACTCCGTGGTCATGATTCGGGGCGGTAGGGTCAAGGATCTTCCGGGGGTTCGTTACCACATCATTCGCGGTACGTTAGATACGGCGGGCGTAAAAGATCGGAAGCAAGGTCGCTCGAAATATGGTGCCAAACGTCCCAAACCCGGCGCACCGGCTCCTACAGGTAAGGGCAAGCGTTAAGGTTTGAGTGTGGAGTTTTGAGTTTTGAGTTTTGAGTGGTCAGTCTGGATCAAGCTCAGGACATTGGGGAAGGGTCTGGTTCCTTCAAGGCTCAAAACGATCGCTGCTCGGCTTTACCTTAATCTTGTGTTCGTAAAAAATTGTATTTG
>DALYGI010000467.1:1396-2922 GCA_031971595.1 Prochlorotrichaceae cyanobacterium CTOTU29312 | reverse complement strand
AATCCATTAATCTCGTGGTATTTTTAGGCTTTTCCGATTTTTAGCGAACCATGAGCAGTTAGTCTCGCTGCCAGTAGATTCAGAAACTATACGCAGGAGATTTCAGCCCATGCAGCGAAAACGACATACCCCAGAGTTTAAGACGAAAGCGGCCCGGCTCTGCTGAAGTTAGAGTGTGAAGATTTATGAACATAAGTAGGCCAGGCTAAATAAGGGGATCTATCAATGACGGCAGAATAGGGCTTTCAGCCGATTTAAAGCGCCCATTACTTTGTCTGATCTACTTAGATTTCGCTAACAATATAAAATTCAAACAACTTCAGGCAAAAACTCTATACTGTATTGCTTCTGTTTATCGCCAAGATCAAAATATGATTGCTCAGGCTCTAAAAAAACATGATGAAGCGATCGAAATTTTAGGTGACATTGGGGCAAGGTGTGATCTGGGAGAAGCTTATTTTGAAAGGGGGTTAACCCATTTAGCCTTAGGTAAGCTAGAGCAAGCTCATGAGGATAAAAGGAAAGCGATCGAAATTTTTGCAAGCTCGTGCTGAAATTCCAAAGACTCTTATTTCTCACGAACCCAGGTTGGTTTTTAAAGGAAGTGCATTGGTTATTGAAACTCCCCCACTCGGATCGGTTGATGACATCAATCAATTCAAGATGCTTCAAGACTCTCCGGTGGCAATCGCTGTTTCACAATGACACCACTCACTCCAACTCCCCGGATAGAGCTTAGCCTCAGGAAATCCAGCGATCGTGAGGGACAAAAGATTGACGCAGGCCGTAACACCGGAGCCACAATAAACAACGATCGTTTTTTGATCTGAATTGGCTGGATTTGCGGGTAATTTCTCTGCCCAGTAGGTCTGATGGAAGGAGGCGGGTTGGGCGTATCCCTGCTCTGTGGTCACTGCTTTCCAAAAGGCATTAATCGCTCCGGGAATATGCCCCGCCACGGGATCGATCGGCTCGGTTTCTCCTCGGTAGCGGGGGGCTTCACGGGAATCGATCAGGGTTAGGTCTGAAGTGGTTTGTAGGGCTTTCAGTTCCGCCCGATCGCAGATCATCTCTGGGCGAGGCTGGGGGCTAAAGATGCCCGCTGGGAGAGGCTGAGGCTCGGCACTAGAGAGGGGATAACCCTGATCTTGCCAGGCTTGGAGACCCCCATCCAATACCGCAACCCGATCGTGCCCTAGGTAACGCAATAGCCACCAGAGCCGAGCGGCATAGGCAAAACGATCGTTGTCATAGGCAACCACTAAAGTCTCCTGGAAGGTCACCCCAAGGGCAGCCAGTTTCTGGGAAAGAGTTTCGAGGTCGGGCAGGGGATGACGACCCCGCTCTGGGCTGGGGGAACTGGCTAAATCCTGGTTTAAATCCAGATAGACCGCACCGGGAATATGCCCCTGTTGATAGAGCGATCGACCTTGCTGGGGATCGGCTAAGGAAAAACGACAATCCACCAAAACGATCGGCTGGGACGTTGTGGAGTTGGGTTGTAAATGTTCCCATAACCAGGAAAC
>DALYGI010000467.1:0-1296 GCA_031971595.1 Prochlorotrichaceae cyanobacterium CTOTU29312 | reverse complement strand
GGAATTAGGAGTTAGGAATTAGGAGTTAGGAATTAGGTGATTTTTGATCAGAGGTTAGAAGCAGTTTTCTCATTCGTTTTCCGGTGCCTTAAGTATGTTTCTAATGCAACAATCGCTTCATTACCGCTTCATTACCGTTGATGATGAAAATAGTCAATGAGGGGAGCGGTTCCTGGTAACTCAGCGGGTTGGCTCGCGGCTAAAAATTGCTGTACATGAACCGGATCTAAGGTGCCAAAGTGATGATACAAAAATTGATGGATTCGATCGGCGTTGGAGAAAATAAAACCAGACAGGGAAGGTTCGATCGTAATGACCACCATGACCCCTAGGCTTGTGGATAATAACCAGCGCATATTGAGACCATAGCGGGTTAAAAAGGCCCGCACGGGTTCCCCAAAGGTTTTAGATAGTAAGGGAGAGGGGGAATATAAACTCAGATCGGTTAAAATAACTTGATTGGGCGGACGATCGGCTTGGCTTTGGCGCTGACGGTTGCGGAGTTGCCGTTGAATCCACTCAAAGACAAAAATAATCTGGAAGTAAAGAAATTCACCAAAGTTATAGCCCAGAATATAGCCGAGAACGTTGACGACATAAAAGGTGAAAATAGACAAAAAGGTAAAGTGAACGATCGGTGCAAAATTTAACTCACCGGATTGGGAAAAAATAAGACCGACGTTATACAAGGGCCAGGTTAAAAGGATACACCCATAGTCTAAGAAAGGCTTAATAAAGACCTGTCTGAGGGGGACATGGGCGCTGGTGGCGTTCATACTTTCATGGAAAAATTTAGAAATAAAGGCTTTCCACAGGGGCGGACGAGATCGAATCGATCGAGGTACAAATTCCTCCGGCTTAAAGGGGTTGAGGCGACCTTGGATCAGCATTTTTTGTCCAATAACATAGTATAAAATATACTGGGTAATGGTATAAGGAATTAAACCCGCAAAGGTAAAAGCGATCGTCCAGGGGGCGGCTCCGGTGGCAATAATCAAAAAGCCAAAATCACAACCTATTTTCCAACTCATAAACCCCACTAACAGATTCACTAAGTTCTCACATTCTCCCAGGGAACTATGGGGACGAAAAAAGTGAATCAGGCGAATTAAGGCATCCTTTAGCCCCCTAAACTCCTGAAGCATCATAAAGGTCAACAGGGGCATCAGGACTTGAAAGAGTTTACTTCCTCCAAAACTGAGGGCGGTGGAACTTGGCCAGGTAAAGGATAGAAGGGGGAGCATGGGAATTGGGATAAATAGTTTTGAGTTTTGAGTTTTGAGTTTTGAGTTTTGA
>DALYGI010000466.1:0-2929 GCA_031971595.1 Prochlorotrichaceae cyanobacterium CTOTU29312 | reverse complement strand
ATGACGGGGCCCTGGCCTTTGATGATCGCCACCACCACCCCCGCTAAGTCTGGGGTTTCCGGCGGACTCCAGTTTAGGCTTCCCCAAGGCTCTGACAAGGGTTGAGGTAGAGAAACTCCCAGAGGAAGAGAAGCGGTAACCTTCAGCAATTTATCTTGAAACTGGGTGTGGCACTGGGGATAAAAGCCCCGAATCTGGTTATGCAACTCCAGGGCCGATCGCTCCCACTGGAGGACATAGTTTTCTTTTTGAATTAAAGGCGCATAGGTGGCTTCCGCCCCATTCTGGGGTTCCGGGTTCAGGTCAGACCAGCGCAGTAGGGTTTCCACCAAGAGATCCGCCCCCTGCTGGGAAAGCCGATCGCTGAGGGTCTGGGCATTATCCAACAGATCAATGGGGGTGGTGGATTTCAGTAACATGGCCCCGGTGTCCATGCCCACATCCATGAGCATGGTGGTCACCCCCGTTTCCCCATCGCCATGGTACAAACTCCACTGAATGGGGGCTGCCCCCCGATACTGAGGCAGCAGGGATCCGTGAACATTCACACAGCCCAGGCGGGGCATGGCCAATAAGTCCGGGGACAGGAGTTGACCGTAGGCCACCACTGCAAAAATATCTGCCCCCACAGCAGCTAACTGCTCTAGGGTTTCTGGATCTTTCTTCAGCCGTTCCGGTTGCCAGAGGGGGAGCCCCAGTTCCACCGATCGTTCCTTCACAGGGGAAAAACTCACGGCCGATCCTCGCCCCCGCCGTTTATCCGGTTGGGTCACCACCCCCAGCACCTCAAATTCCGATCGGGCTAACAACCGATCGAGGCTGGGAACGGCAAAGTCCGGGGTACCGAAGAAAACGATTTTCATGGGTTAATTATTGACTGAGCGCCCTGAAAAAACGCTGCAAATCTGCCATAAATCCCGGCTTGCGGGCAGGGGTGGGGCTGGAACTATTACTCCCGTCGGTCTGCCCAGACTCCCCATACAGCAGACGATCGAGTTCATCCCCCACGGGTTTTTGGGACACTTCTGCCTTCAGCACATAGGGGGCATCATCTTCCGGGCTCGATTCCCACACCTGCCAAGGTTGGGGAAAACAGCGAAACAGCGCCGCATCCTCCAGGGGTTTCATGTAGTAACAGGACTCAATTTTACTCAGAAATCGATCGCGCAATTGCCGCCCCGCATAGCCAATGCCCACCGTCGCCACATCTTCCAGACAGGGATTGAGAAACACCACAGGACGATCGCCCGCCACTTCACAGAGCTTTTCCACCTCCGCCACCTCCACAGAGGAGGGCTCCACAAAAATAAACAGGGATTCCTCCGGCAAGATCACCGCCTTCAGTTCCCCAATACCCCGCACCCCATAGGGCGTTTCCCCCCAATCTCGCCGCGCCAGGGCCGCCGCCCCCGGATCGGGAAAGAACAGACGCAACTGGGAGCCGAGGGACGTAAACGGCTCAATAAATTGCTCCACGATCGGCTGAACCTTCAGTTCTGGAATCAAAATTTCCACCTGAATCCGGGTATAGCCCGCATCGATCGCCGCATGGGCAGCTTCACGGGCCTGGATAACCGTTTCCTCTAGGGTTTTGGGTAAAGTGATCATAGAAAAAGGGTGGGAGTTTAGGATCTCAGGGGCTTAGACCTGAGAACATCAAAAAGATAAATGTTTGGCTACGGTTTGCACATCCTTATCCCCGCGCCCAGAGCAGTTAATGACAATGCGGGGACTGCTGTTTAATAAGGGCGCTAGTTTATTGAGATAGGCAAAGGCGTGGGCCGTTTCCAACGCAGGAATAATTCCTTCTAAACGAGACAGAAGTTGCAACGCCGTCAGCGCTTCCTGATCCGTCACGGCATAGTATTCCGCCCGGCCCGTTTCCCGTAGATAGCTATGCTCTGGCCCCACCCCAGGGTAATCTAGCCCTGCACTGATGGAATGGGCTTCAATCACCTGGCCTTCTTCGTCTTGGAGCAGGTAGCTCATGGCTCCGTGTAATACTCCCACCTGGCCTTCCGTGAGGGTTGCGGCGTGTTTACCCGTACTCACCCCTTCCCCGGCAGCTTCAACGCCAATCATCCGCACCGTGGGTTCTTCAATAAACTCATGAAAGAGACCCATGGCATTTGAGCCACCTCCCACACAGGCCATCAAAATATCCGGCAGACCGCCCCACTTTTCCTGACATTGGGCGCGGGTTTCCTGGCCAATCACCCGATGAAAATCCCGAACCATCATGGGGTAGGGGTGAGGGCCAGCCACGGATCCGAGAATGTAGTGGGTGGTTTCCACGTTCGTAACCCAATCTCGAATGGCCTCCGAGGTGGCATCCTTCAGGGTTCCCGTTCCCGCCTCCACGGGCCGCACCTCCGCCCCCATCAATCGCATCCGAAAGACGTTGAGGGCTTGGCGCTCCATATCCTGAACGCCCATATAAATGACGCAATCGAGGCCAAAACGAGCGCAGACCGTCGCCGTAGCCACCCCATGCTGTCCGGCTCCGGTTTCCGCAATAATGCGCTGTTTGCCCATGCGTTTCGCCAGCAGCGCTTGGCCGATCGCATTATTAATTTTGTGGGCACCGGTATGATTCAGATCTTCCCGTTTTAAATAAATTTCTAACCCCTGGCCCGCCGTGCCCGTGGGTTGTAAACGACGATAATGCTCCGTGAGTCGTTCCGCAAAATAGAGGGGACTGGGACGACCCACATAATCCTTTAAAAAATGGTGATATTCCGCCATAAAAGACGGATCCTCGATCGCTTCTTGGAAAGCAACTTCCAACTCACTCAGGGCAGGCATCAGGGTTTCTGGCACATATTTGCCCCCAAAACGCCCAAACCGACCTAAGGTGTCAGGACGATCGCCAAGGCTATTAATAACGTTCGATAGAGAGAGGGGGGTGGATACAGCGGTCACGGTGGTG
>DALYGI010000465.1:0-2941 GCA_031971595.1 Prochlorotrichaceae cyanobacterium CTOTU29312 | reverse complement strand
TCAGAAAAGTTTGCCCTATCAGTCATAAATGGAACACCTCCAGAGGTTTAAGGTTGACGCGATGTGCAACACTCAACGCGAAATTAACCCGAAATTAACCCTAAATTTGGCGGTTTGTCTGAGGCCCTAGATACAGATCAGATTAAGCGCTGGAGGGTATCCAGTAACACATCCTGGGTAAAACTGCCCTTGGTGATGTAGGCATTGGCCCCCGCTTCTGCTCCCCGGCG
Organism: Prochlorotrichaceae cyanobacterium CTOTU29312; assembly: GCA_031971595.1. Classification (GTDB taxonomy): domain Bacteria; phylum Cyanobacteriota; class Cyanobacteriia; order Prochlorotrichales; family Prochlorotrichaceae; genus JBEAPM01. The sequence goes on along the minus strand of DALYGI010000465.1, from coordinate 2,711 downwards.
CTTGTCGTCGTCGGTGGCTAGGGTGGTGACCAGTACCACCGGAAGTTCGCTATATTCTCGATGCTGGCGGATGCGCTGGGTTAACCCTAAGCCGTCTAAATTGGGCATTTGGACATCGGACACCACCGCGTCAAAGTTGCGGGTTTGCAGTTTGTTAAACCCATCTAAGCCGTCCACAGCGGTGACCACTTCAAAGCCTGCGGCCTCTAAAATGCGTTTTTCCTGGGTGCGGGTGGCGATCGAGTCTTCTACTAATAAAACGGAGTAGCGCTGCTGGGTTTTAGTTTGGTCTCCATTTCCTTCGATCAGCCTCGTGCTGCTGCCGGGCTTGGAGCGGATGGACTGAATTAAATCCTGAGGGTTGAGTACCATGCACACTTCCCCCGTGCCCAAAATCGTTGCCCCGGATACATTACGGATCCGTTTGAGCAGTTGGCTTTGGGGTTTCAGCACCACATCCTGTTCATCCACCAAAGCATCCACAAAAATCCCCAAACGATCGGGGCCGGCCTTGAGAATAATGCAGGATAGCCGTGAGGTTTTATGCTGGCGGGTGGTGCTAGTCTCTGCGCTCAGTTCCAACAGTTGGGCGAGGGGCACCACGGAAACGGGCTGTTCGTTGTACAAAATGGTGTTGCGACCTTCCAGGGTAAAAATCTCCTGGGGATCCACCAGACAGGCGGTTTCCACAAATTCCACCGGCAGGGCATAGTTGCGCCCCCGCACCGCCACAATCAACACATGGGCAGTGGCCAGGGTAGTGCCGAGGGCAATACGAATTTTGCAACCTTGATAGCGCACCGATTCAATTTCGATCGTTCCTTTGAGGCGCTCCACATTGGTTCGCAGCACATCCAGACCCACGCCCCGGCCAGAGATTTCCGTAACCATGTTGCGAGTGGAAAAACTGGGACGCAAAATCAAGGCATGGATTTGGCCTTCTGTAAGGCTGTCGATCTCATCGGGACGAATAACCCCCCGACGCAGGGCCGTTTCCTTAATGGCATCCACATCTAAACCCTGGCCATCATCCTCCAGTTCAATCACAATGCTACTAGGGGTTTGATAGCCTCGTAATTTTAAGGTGGCGGTTTCCGGCTTGCCCAGTTCCCGGCGTTTTTGGGGAGACTCAATACCGTGGTCGATCGCATTGCGAATCATGTGCATAATCGGATCTTTCATTTCTCCCAGAATCCGTTTATCGGCGCGGGTTTCTCCCCCTTCGATCACCAGTTCCACTTGCTTGCGTTCCTGTCGAGCCAAATCCCGCACCATGCGCGGAAAAATATTAAACATGGTAGCCAAGGGTAAGAGTCTCAGGGTTCTCACCCCCTCCTCCAATTCGTTACTAATCATCTCCAGGCGGGTAATATCTTCATAGAGAGCATTCCGCAGTTGATTGGCAAAACTTCCCAGGAGTTGCAGTTGAGATTCCGATCGGTTGTAGAAGGCCTGAAGTAATCGTGAATTATCTTTTTTGCCCTGAGATTCATCGAACAAGAAACGGTTAATAAAGAAATCCCGATTCCATTCTTCCCAGAGGTTAGTAATCCCTTCAATTTCCGTTAAACGGTGGGCAATGCGAATTTTAGTAACCGTTAATTCCCCGGCCTGGGTCATTAAAACATCCAGGTTTTGGGTCGGAACCCGAATAGTTTCAATCTTGTAATTCTGATTGGGATCCCCACTGGTGGTTACGGAGTCTTCCGCGTAGGGGGAGGCAGGTTTGGAAAGGCCAGAGGCAGGGGTGGGGCCATTCCCTGCCCCTTCTGGGGCAACGGAGGGAAGAGACTGGGTTGAGGTGCTTGGGGGGCTGGTCTGGAGAGTCCCTTGGGCGATCGCCACTGGGGGGGGCTTGAGGGATAGATTGGGGAATAGTTTGAGGGATGGCTTGGGGGACAGCGGCGATCGGTTCTGATGGGCTAGGCTGAGGGGAGACAGGAGCCGGAGGAACAGGAGCCGGAGCCACAGATTCCGAGGGGACTAAGGCCGGGTTGGCGGGTTCAGTCCGATCGTCTTTGGGGGGATCTAGAGGACTCGTTAAAATCTGATGGGGTAAGGGATTTAACAGGGTTACGTTGTGGGTCAGTTCCACAATACCCGATAGTTCTGCCATGCCCGCATCCGTAAGATTAGCATCGGGGGCAGTAGGCTCCGGCGGCGCAGATAAAGCCCCCATCAGTTCAGCCAGCACATGAAAAGGATTCACGCCACAGGGTTCGCCCGTTACCGCTTCCTGCACCATTTTGCGGACGGCCATTAGGGCATGGGAAAGCCGATCGCAGAGTTCCCCGGTAATTTCCCGTTCCCCCTGTTGCACCTGTTTGAGAATGTGCTCCATCTCATGGGCGATCGTCCCAATATCTTTGACCCCCAGCATATTGCTATCTCCTTTCATGGAGTGAGCTTCGCGGAGAATAGCGGTGATCAATTCCGGGTTATTAGGATTCTGTTCCAATTGCAGCAACCCTTCATCGATCGCCTGTACACGTTCTTCGCTGGCGGTCTTAAAAATTTCCCGTAATTCGTCATCTTCAATCCACATGGTAGTTCCCTCGCTGGAGCTTTAAGTTTTGAGTTTTGAGGTTTGAGTTTTGAGGTTTGAGTTTTGAGTTTTGAGTTTTGAGTTTTGAGGTTTGAGTTTTGAGTTTTGAGTTTTGAGTTTTGAGTTTTGAGTTTTGAGTTTTGAGGTTTGAGTTTTGAGTTTTGAG
>DALYGI010000464.1:0-2959 GCA_031971595.1 Prochlorotrichaceae cyanobacterium CTOTU29312 | reverse complement strand
GCTTGTGGCGGTTGGATGGCGGCGGGGTGTGCAGTGAGGAGGTGAGGAGGGCTGTTAATTCTGCGGCGGCTTCTTCTCCAATCAGGGCGGGGAGTTGCGACAACAGTTCATGGGCAAGGGCGTTGTTTTTTTGGGGGGTAATTGTGATTGATGGCGTTGACTGCATTTTCAGCAGTTTGATGGGATAAGTGGCAGGATCCACCATACTCAGGATGTGTTGATCCCCATTCAAATAAAAGATCAGCCTGGGCACTTTTCAAGGCCGTCAAGAAGCTTACATATTGATGGATAGCATTGGTTGGTAGCTCCAAGAGACGAGGGAGAAGCTGGTCAATATCATCTCCACACCCAATCAACCCATAAAAGTCTTTCAGGATTTCTGGCATTACAGCAGGAGCCAGCGAACTGATTGGACTAGAAGTTAATTTAATTCCAAAAGCTACATTAAAAGCCCCAAAAGCAGTCAAGTTTAATTCTTCGCCTATTTTATCATCAATTGTTTTATCTTCGAGATCTAAAAACTCATTCCCCTTCAATTCAAACAAGTTTTTGGTTATACTTTTCTTCAACAGGATTCTTTTACCAAAGTGATAAATAATCTTCTGGAACTCCATTAATATATTTGCAAGTTTGAGAATAGGAGCTTCTGAACCATATTCAGTGGGAAAAGCCAGTGAAAACATCACAACTTCTCTGCCCATCACTGTGGAAACCTGTGAGGGTTCTAATAAATCATTCAGAATATCTATTCTAGATCTGTTTTCAGTTTTCTCCAGGATTTCCAGAAGTTCTAAAATACGTTTTGTATAGTCCCCAAGTTCTTTCTTGAGCGGAACGATAATTTCATAATCACTTTTATCGGTAGCCCAAACAGTTGCCTTTTCACCCAGGTTTTCCTCTATGGCCCAACCCTTAGAACGAAGATAATCTGATATTCTGGTAACATTCATTCCCTGGATAAAAGCAGGATAAAGATCTAAATTATTCATGTCAGAAAACCTCCTGTTTTACTTTAAGAAACTTCTAAGAAAGCCAGGCGTAAACAAATCATCTCTTGGTATTGATATTCGGATTGTGCTCTTGTTGTCAGTTTCTTTATCAGAAGAATCAAACTTTTTGTAATAAGCACATTTTCTGATGATCAATTCCTCTTCGGACTGAGATATCCAGTCTTCTATTGAGACCGGAACAACCACCAGTACAAGGAGTTGAGGTATGCTGTCTTCTTTGATCAGTTCTATGTAATTGCCAACATCTAAATCATAGATTAACTCTTTTTCCTTCATTGTCACGACATTTTCGGCACAACATTTCACCTGTATGTCCAGAGCATTCCTTAATTTGCCTTTCCCCTTAGATCGTTTTCTCACAACCAGATCTATGCCTAGATTGTCCTCCATTCTCGTAGGATGGCCACATACATAGCCCGCTACCGAAGCAACGGCCCATACATAAGCATAACTAAACTGTTCTTTGGAGTCATTGAGATTGTAACCTTCCTTAACCATAGGTTGTCTGATCCCGTACCATCTCGCAACCATGTTTTTCGCAAAGGGGCGCGGGTTCCAGGGGGGATTGGGTAAATTCTTCTCCAATCAGGGCAGGGAGTTGCGACAACAGTTCATGGGCAAGGGCGTTGGTTTGTTGGGGGGACTGTCCCTGTTTTTGAGCCAGATTCACCAGCGGTTGATAGAGATTTTCGGGAATATCCAGAATGATTTGCATGGCGAGTTTTGAGGAAAGATAACGTTACACGGGTTACACACCAGTATAGGTGAAAGCTGCCCAGTGGTAGGCTGGGAGAGGTCTTGCTAGACTTACGCAGAAATCAAGCTTGTGGCGGTTTTTGGCGATCCCTGTTATATCAATATTGAACTTTTTCACAATAAATCCGATCCACAGGAGATCTAATAGTATGATGGCCTGAGTCTTTATCTCCCGGAGGAATAGTGATTTTTTGCCCCCAAGAGCCCGAAGGAGAACTAAACCATGCGCCTAACCCGACAGACCCCAACCCTCGAAGAAGAAAACCATCAGCGCATTTTGAAGGCGGCCCAGAGCCTCTTTGCTCAGCATGGATTTGAGCGTACCACCATTAAGGAAATTGCTGAAACGGCTAAAATTTCTGAAGGTTCGATTTTTCGGCACTTTGCAACGAAAAAAAATATTTTTGTAGCCGTGGTTTCCCAAGGATGGCGGGAACTGTTAACGGATTTACTGACGGAACTGAGCGAAATGGGCAGCTATGAAGCGGTGGCTCAGGTGATGCGGAAACGGATGCTCAATCTGCGCCACAATCAGGAGTTGATGCGGGTCTGCTTTATGGAGCCTCAGTTTCATGACGATCTCAAGGATCAGGTTCGCTCTGAGGTGATTGAAAAAATGATGGAGGTGTCAGAGGCTTTCTTTGAAACGGCCATCGAACAGGGGGTATACCGCCCCCTCAATCCTAAAATTTTAGCGCGGGTCTTTTTGGGAATGTTTATGATCTCCGGTTTTAGTGAAGAGACGATCGTTTCCCCCGATGCTTCTCCCCTTGCCCTCAAGGAAATGGCGGAAGGGATTGCGGATATTTTTTTGCACGGTGCCTTGAACCCCCACTACGAAAGTCGAAGGTAGTTATGACCTCCCCCACCCTCATCTTTGACCACGCCACCCAGGAACTCACCTATCACACGGTTAAAGATTATCTTCAATCCTCCCCCCTGTTCCAATGTTCCTTACAAATTGAACCCCACCGACCTCAGTTTCATGTGATCTATGGATCGGCCCAGGTGGATATTGAGGTGACGAATTGGGGGTTTCATCCCTGGAATACCGATCAAGATATGGCGATCGTTACCGCTTCTAGTTGTATTACTAGGGGCAGCATTTTTAACACGGATCTGGCCCAATACCTGTTAAGTATAATACTCCCCATATTCTGGACAGGTTAATAAGATAGTCTCGCTGCCAATAG
>DALYGI010000463.1:0-2969 GCA_031971595.1 Prochlorotrichaceae cyanobacterium CTOTU29312 | reverse complement strand
AGATTGACAACACCTATTTTGGATTTTTGTTTAGAAATACAATAGAGAGCGATCACAAATACATTAATTCAATAGAGATCGATTACTCATTTGTAAACATCGATCAATTGTTAGATGACTTTGAAAAAGATATTGCAAACTGGAGTACATTATGAAAGTCATTATCCAAATCAGTAAACGCGGTTCTGCAATTCGGACAGCACGACAACAGATTCAAGAATCCAATGTTGGAAAATCTGTAGACTTTAAGCTTTTTTTTGAATCAGCAAAATCATTATTCACAGAATTAACTCCCAGTCGCCTCGATTTGCTAAACACCTTAAGCAAGATAGGTTTATGCAGTATCAATGAACTGGCTACCTCAGCCCAAAAAAATCATTCCAGTATTGAATCTGATGTTATCCGACTAGAAGAACTTGGACTCATTGAACGCACGGAAGATGGTAAAATTTCTGTCCCTTTTGAGTCCATTGAAATTTTCATGCCATTGGCAGCATAAAGCTATTTTATCCTTAATTTGACCTATGGCTTCATGTGACTGCCGTAGAGTATCTAGAAGGCTATCAGCTAAAGCTACAATTTAATAACAGCATAGAAGCGATCGTCTTCTGGATTGTCTCGCAAGCTTGAATGTTCATTAAATATTTTCTCCAAAGGCTTGGTTAATTCTCTCGATTTGTTTCAGTGTTTCAGTGCTTCCATTTTGGGCATCAAAAACTAGAATTCTTGACTTGGTAAAAGTGGTTCAATTAACTTCAATAGTTCGGGAATATCCCGTTCTGAAAGGTGCTGCTTGTGCATAACTTCTGTAGGGGCAGGGTTTCCCGACTCTCTTTTTCAAGGGTTTTTAGCCATGTACCCTTCTTTGCTCACCTGCTGAAATACACCGGGGCCGGATGCCGTAATACCGATATTGGCGATAATCCTGCAAAATCCGATCGTGATCAAAACAGAGGGGACTCGGCAAATCCCAGAGGGAAAACACATGAACCGCTTTGGCATCATCTCCCGCTTGGGGGGTTCCCTTTGCCCAGGCTAAAAAGACAATGCTGAGGGTGTGCTGGCGCGGATCCCGTTCGGGGTCGGAATAGACCTGAAATTGCTCGATCAGGTGAACCGTTAGCCCTGTTTCTTCTTGAGCTTCCCGGCAGGCTCCGGTTTCGGCGGTTTCCCCATAGTCCAAAAATCCCCCCGGCAGAGCCCAGCCAAAGGGTTCATTGAAGCGCTCAATTAAGACGATGGGACGATCGGGGCGATCGTAGAGTTCAATAATAATATCGACGGTGGGGGTTGGGTTACGATAAATCACAGAATGTCTAAAAATATCGGTACATTCGTCCAGAATATGCCACAATAACCGGGTTAGAAACCACCCTACAGGCATCCACCGGTTCTATGTCTTTTCCGAGAGCGAGCGGTATTCTGCTTCACCCCACCTCTTTTCCCAGTCCCTACGGAATTGGAGACCTTGGTTCCACGGCCTATCGCTTCATTGATTTCTTGGCAGCGAGTCAACAAAAACTGTGGCAGATTCTTCCCCTGGGTGCCCCAGGTTTTGGCAATTCTCCCTATCTGGCCTATTCGGCCATGGCGGGCAATCCGCTGCTGATCAGTCCCGATCGTTTAGAGGAAAAGGGCTTACTGCAACCCTCCGATTTACAACCCCTGGCAGGGGTGTCTCCCGATCACGCGGCTTTTGAAGCGGCCAGTGTCTTAAAAATGCCCCTGTTCCGCAAGGCTTATCAAACCTTTAAGTCCAATAGCGAAAGTCAGGCACACCAAGATTTTGAGGCATTTTGTCAAGAGAAGGCCGCTTGGCTAGAGGATTATGCCCTGTTTATGGCTATCAAAACCGCCCACGGGGGAGCGGGGTGGACGAGTTGGGAAGAGGGGTTAGTACGGCGGGATCCGGTGGTTATTGCCCGCTGGCGGGAGCAGTTACAGGACGATATTGGGTTTCAGAAATATTTACAGTTTGAATTTTTTAGCCAGTGGTCAGAACTGCGGCGGTATTGCAACGATCGGGGGATTGAGATTATTGGGGATATTCCCATTTATGTGGCTCACGACAGCGTGGATGTGTGGGCCCATCCTGAAAATTTCTGTCTCAATTCCCATAGCTTTCAACCCTCCTTGATGGCGGGGGTGCCGCCGGACTATTTCAGCGCCACGGGGCAGTTGTGGGGCAATCCGGTTTACAACTGGAACTATTTGCAACAGACGGGGTTTGCCTGGTGGTTACAGCGTTTTGAGTCCCTGATGGATTATGTGGACATTATCCGCATCGACCACTTCCGGGGGCTACAGGCTTACTGGGTGGTGCCTGAAGGGGAATCGACCGCCATGAATGGCTGGTGGGTGGAAGCGCCGGGGTATGCCCTGTTTAACCGGATTCGGGAGCATCTGGGCAAATTGCCCATTATTGCGGAAGATCTAGGCATTATTACGCCGGAGGTGGATGCCCTGCGGGATACGTTTGGCTTTCCGGGGATGAAGATTCTCCATTTTGCCTTTGATTCGGGCACGGAGAACCCCTATTTGCCCTTTAACTACGGCAATACCAATTGTGTGGTCTATACCGGCACCCACGACAACAATACAACCGTGGGCTGGTTTGAAGAACGATCGCTTCAGGAACAGTGGCGCGTTTTGCCCTACCTAGAGCATCGCAGCCCCCACGGTATCCACTGGGACATGATTCGTTTAGCCCTAGAGAGCGTCGCCAACCAAGCGATTATTCCCCTTCAGGACTTGCTAGGACTGGGCACAGAAGCCCGGATGAATTTTCCGAGCCGCGCAGCGGGCAACTGGGGCTGGCGGTACCGATCGGAAGCATTACTCCCAGAGATTAGCGATCGGTTAGCAAAGTTGACGATCGCTCATGGGCGGGGTTAGGGGATAGTTTTGGGTTTTGAGTTTTGGGTTTTGAGTTTTGAGTTTTGAGTTTTGGGTTTTGAGTTTTGGGTTTT
>DALYGI010000462.1:0-2972 GCA_031971595.1 Prochlorotrichaceae cyanobacterium CTOTU29312 | reverse complement strand
TGGTTGATACGCCTTGGTTGAGAAATCACCTCAACTTATGTATTCGTGGGACAAACGCGAACCTTGTTAGTTTTTGTTAGCGAAAAAGTATCGGAGTCTTTTGTATGGCTGGTGACAAGGAATCGTCTAAAGAATCGTCTAAAGAGTCTTCTAATCGGGAAAAGGCACTCAAAAATACCCTAACCCTGATTGAACGCAATTTTGGCAAAGGATCGATCATGCGGCTGGGGGATGCCACGCGGATGCGGGTTGAGACCTTTCCCAGTGGCTCGTTAACCTTAGATTTAGCCTTAGGGGGTGGGTTCCCCAAGGGGCGCATTGTGGAAATCTACGGGCCAGAAAGTTCCGGTAAGACGACGGTGGCGCTCCATGCGATCGCTGAGGTGCAGAAGGCTGGGGGGATTGCGGCCTTTGTGGATGCGGAACACGCTTTAGATCCCACCTATGCGGGGGTGTTAGGGGTCGATATTGAAAATCTGTTGGTGTCTCAACCGGATACGGGGGAGATGGCCTTGGAGGTGGTGGATCAACTGGTGCGATCGGCTGCCGTTGATGTGATTGTGGTGGACTCTGTGGCGGCATTAGTGCCCCGTGCGGAAATTGAGGGGGAGATGGGCGATACCCAGGTGGGGGGTCAGGCGAGATTGATGAGTCAGGCGATGCGGAAGATTACGGGCAATATTGGCAAGTCTGGCTGTACGGTCATTTTTCTGAACCAACTGCGCCAAAAAATTGGGGTGAGTTATGGCAACCCGGAGGTGACTTCCGGGGGGAATGCCCTCAAGTTTTATGCCTCTGTCCGTTTAGATATTCGCCGTATTCAAACCCTGAAGCGGGGCAATCAGGAGTTTGGCATTCGGGCGAAGGTAAAGGTGGCTAAAAATAAAGTTGCCCCCCCCTTTCGGATTGCGGAGTTCGATATTTTGTTTGGTAAAGGGGTTTCCACCCTGGGATGTATTTTGGATTTAGCGGAAGAAACGGGGGTGATTAATCGGAAAGGGGCTTGGTACAGCTATAAGGGCGATAATATTGGCCAAGGTCGAGACAATACAATCAAGTATTTGGAAGAGAATCCAGAGGTGGCCACCCAGGTGGATCAGTTGGTACGGGAAAAACTGTCCATGGGGGCGATCGTTTCTGCCAATTCTGTGGGATCCAGCAGGGAAGAGGATGAAGATGGGGATGAGTCTGACGAGGAGGGGTTTGAGGAAGATTTTTAGCCCGCTCTAAACCGATAGCTCTCTCACAAAACTAATCAACTTCTGGGCTTCTCCATAGTTGCCCTGTTGCTGGTGTAGGGCAGCAGCTTGCTGAAGGGCTTGGGTACTTTGGGCAAGCTGGCCCAGTTTTAAGAGGGTAAGGCCTAGGTTTTGATAGGCTTCCGGGTAGGTGGGGTTGAAGCGAAGGGCCGTTTCATAGGAGGCGATCGCTCCCCAGAGATCTCCCTGTTGTTTTTTCACCAGACCCAGATTGTAGTAACCCAGGGCCAGGTTGGGGTTAATGCGAATCACCATCTCATACTGGGAGCGGGCCGCGTCTAGTTCCCCTTTGCGCTCGTAGAGGTTGCCTAGATTATTGTGGGCCGCAATTTTGAGGAGGGGTAACACCTCCTGTTGCAGAGCCAGCTGGTAGTAGTGGAGAGCTTCCTCCGGTTCCCCTAGACGGTTGGCAGCAATGCCGAGGTGATAGTAGAGTTCGTAACAGAGATCGGGAAGGGTGGGGTTTTGGCGCAGCGCTCTTTCCAGTAATTCCATGCCACTGGCCCAGTTGCCCGCTTCCACTTGCAATGCGCCCAATTTGGTACAGGTGTAAACATCCTGGGGATGGGTACTCAAAAAGCCTTCCATGGCCTGGCGGGCCCGTTCAAACTTATCCCTCGCGGCGATCGTTCCGGGGCGATAACCCTCGTGGCGAATGGCGGGGTTGGGGAGGGTGATCACTTTCCACTGGGGCTCCTGGGCTAAAAGCTGTTCCACCCGATCGTCAATCATGGCGTGGTAGGGCCGGGTAAAGGTGAGGTCTGGGTGTCGCCGAAAGAGCCGAGAAACCAGGGAAAAGGGAGACTGACTCGCGCCCACCTCTTCTCGCACCAGGTTGATCACGAGGTTCTGGGGATCCTGCATTAGGCTGGCCAGGGCCGGGGCAGTGGCTCGGAGGAACTGCTCATCCGCATCTAAAACCAAGACCCATTCCCCTTGGGCGTGGCGCAAACACTCATTGCGAGCCAAGGCAAAATCATTTTGCCAAGGGGCTTCATAGACCGTAGCCCCACAAGTCCGGGCCACCTGTACTGTTAAATCCGTAGAGCCCGTATCTAAAACGATCGCTTCATCTACAATGCCAGACACACTTTTGAGACAGGAGGGGAGGGTTTCCGCTTCATTACGGACAATCATGCAGAGGCTCAGTCTCACCATAGGGGCACCATAGAATTAGGGAGAGGTCAGGGGGAGTCAGCCCAAGAAAAGAGAAGCGAAGCGCAGAGAAACGATCGTTATTTTCTTGAGCCCTTCTCAGATTTTACCGTCATTACCTGCTTCGACTTGCTGCCGAATGCCAGATTCATAGAGTTTTTGCCCTCGTTCGGCTAACTCTTCTTTGGGATAACGGCGCTGACGAACTACCATATTACCGATTCCTCCTCGATCGCTTTTCTGCTGTAATTATAACCTCCAAAAACGATCGCCATGTCTAATTACCGAAGACCTCATGTATTTGGAGGGACTTTCTTTATTACGCAAGTGACTTATCAGAGAGAACCTTGGCTTTGTAGTCAGATAGGTAGAATAGCACTTAGGGAAGGCATTGAAAAAGTGAGGGTAAAGTATCCCTTTACGATCGATGCTTTTGTATTATTACCTGACCATTTCCATTGTTTGTGGACTTTGCCAACTGAGGATCAAGATTTGTCAGTGAGACTAAGATTAATCAAAACCTATGCAACCAAGCATTATGGACAAGCATTAGCGGTT
>DALYGI010000461.1:0-2980 GCA_031971595.1 Prochlorotrichaceae cyanobacterium CTOTU29312 | reverse complement strand
CTAGAGAATACAAGGGTATCTTAATAAGCCTTAACACTCTAACTTCAGGAGAGCCAAAAAACCAAAAAACGATCGCCACCACCCAAAGAACGATCGTTTTTTGATAGCCCTCTTTTATAAATTTAGTCCCAAGGGTCAATCCCATGATCAATGAGCTTTTGCTCAAAACGATCGCGTTCTTGACGAATGAGATCATCTAATGCGAAGCCCTCACCTAACCGATCGAGATCTTTCTGTAACCGTTGAAGCCGATCGCTTAAACGCTGATCCCGTTCCTGCTCTGACCTACTTACCCCGAAGGCATGATCAAAGCGGCGCTCTAATGTTTCTGTTATGAGAGCCACACAGAGTGGGATAGCCAGCTTATTACCTCGCAAAGCTTGGTAAAGCCAATAAACTGAAACAACGTCAAGAGGAAGTGCGTTTATGTTTGGGTTTCCTGTGTACTTGCCCTCGGTTTCCACAGTAATTTTCTCGATTTTCGCGGGTATATAATCCTCACCCAGTAAGCTTTTGACGGCTTTTCCGCGTAAAAAATCGCGGGTATTCCGCTCGGTTAGCCCTACCATTTCAGCGGCTTGGGTTTGGCTCATGCGATAGGTGCCGTCTGGCAACATGAACCCATCTACTTCCAAGGATCCGATCGTTACCACTGCACGGGTGGCTTTAAATTCTGTCGTCATTCTGGTAATTCCCCCGATTCTTTAGCCTTCTTCATTTCTTCCCTGACCATTGCCTCTATCAAATTGCTCAGAGACCACAAGCGGATCTCAGCTAACCGTTCCAGGTCAGCTTTATCAGCATGGGAGACATACGTGAACCCGTGAGGGTTTTAAGTTGTGGTACGATCGTACAACCAGGATGTCACTGGTTCGAGTCCAGTATCGCCCATTTTTTTATGAATATTACACCCCATGAGTCAATCTAACCTTTACGACGTATATGGTCTGGGAAATGCCTTAGTAGACATTGAATTTGAGATTTCCGCCGATGTTCTCGCTCAAATTGGGATCGAGAAAGGAGTCATGACCTTAATCGACGAAGAGCAGCAGTTTCAGTTAGTGGAGCAACTTCAGGGCAATCACCGCAAGCGCAGTTGTGGGGGCTCCGCTGCAAATACCATGATTGCAGTTAGCCAATTTGGGGGCAAGTCCTTTTATTCCTGCAAAGTGGGGCCGGATGAGACGGGGCAGTTTTATCTGGATGATCTCCAAGCCTTTGGAGTTGCTTCCAATCCCCATCCTCCGGCCAAGCGGGAAGGGGTTACGGGCAAGTGTCTGGTTTTTATTACCCCCGATGCCGATCGCACCATGAATACTTTTTTGGGGACAACGGCCACCTTTTCCCCGGCGGAGTTAGATCCAGGGGCGATCGCTCAGGCAAGCTATACCTATATTGAGGGCTATTTGGTCAGTTCCCCCACGGGACAACAGGCGGCCCTAGCGGCCCGGGATTTGGCTCAGGCGGCTGCTCAAAAAGTTTCCTTGTCTCTCTCCGATCCGAACATGGTGCGTTTTTTTAAGCCCCAACTCCTGGAGATTATTGGCAACGGCATTGATTTGATTTTTGCCAATGAGTATGAAGCCCTAGAACTGGGGGAAACCGATCGTCTTGAGGATGCGATTAGCTACCTGAAAACCCTAACCCATAGCTTCGCCATCACCCGTGGCAGCAAAGGCTCGATCGTTTACGATGGGACAGACTTAACGGAAATTGCCCCTACCCCCGTCAAAGCGATCGACACCGTGGGGGCTGGGGATATGTATGCAGGGGGAGTGTTGTACGGCATCACCCATGGTTTTTCTCTCGCAGAAGCAGGAGTCTTAGGTTCCCGGGCCTCGGCGGAACTGGTGACGGATTTAGGCCCTCGTATGGACACGGCAAAAGTGCAGCGAATCTTAGCGGAAACCCTTGCCCAACGCTAGGTTTTCTTTCGCTGGCAACTTTTCACTGGCAGCTTTTCACTGGCAGCTTTTCACGGCCAACTCCCACGCCTAATTCCCTCCCCATGCCCCCCGCCCGCCTCATCCCTTTTTGGGTGGGTTCAGGAAGCCTACAGATGGCGATCGACCATTGGCTTTTGACCCACTACGATCCCGCTGAGTGGTCTTTGGTGCTGCGATTCTACCAATGGGAACCAGCGGCTATTTCCCTCGGTTATAGTCAGCGTCGCTGGCCCGATCACTGGCAAACCTTGCACTGGCAAGGCCACCCCTTACCCTTGATACGTCGTCCTACCGGGGGGCGGGGTGTTCTGCATCAAGGGGACTTGTGCTATGCCCTGGTGACCGCTCCAGCCGCTGGGGTGAAACCCAACCGCCTAGCCACCTATCATCACCTGTGCCAATTTTTGCAACAAGCCTGGACTAGCCTCGGCTTTCCCCTCACCTACGGAAACGATCGGCCCTCCAGGGCAGAAAATCAACACTGTTCCAACTGTTTTGCCCTCAACACAGGAGCCGACTTGCGCCTGAGCAATGGCTGTAAATGGATTGGCAGTGCCCAACGCTGGCGATCGGGATCCCCGGAGGTGGTTCTTCAGCACGGATCCATGCGACTTGCCCCCGATCCAGAGCTATGGCAACAGGTCTTTGGCACTCCCCTCCCCCCCAGCCCGCCCGTCCCCCCAGTAGAAACGATCGTCTCAGCCCTCATCAATGCCGCCCATCAATATTTTCCAGACCCCTTAATTTGCCAGCCATTGTCCCAGGAAGAGTGGGGGCAGTTTTGAGTTTTGAGTTTTGAGTTTTGAATCCAGTTCCCCTCCTGGGGGCAGTTTTGAGTGTTGAGTTTTGAGTTTTGAATCCAGTTCCCCTCTTGGGAGGGGTTAGGGGTGGGTCAGTTTTGAGTTAGAGGACAGGGATCCCTCTTCTATCTGTTCTGATCCCCTATTCCCCATTCCCTATTCCCTATTCCCCATCCTAAGAACGTTAAATTCCGTTTACATTCCAGCAAAATATGTGAGACTTATGGGATAGTG
>DALYGI010000460.1:0-3057 GCA_031971595.1 Prochlorotrichaceae cyanobacterium CTOTU29312 | reverse complement strand
CCGAAAACTCAACCTTAAACCCTATTCCCCATTCCCTATTCCCCATTCCCTAATAAGCATCCTGAAGCTCGTAAAAATCAGGAGAAATGTAATCCTTACGGAGGGGCCAGCCGACCCAATCTTCCGGCATTAAAATCCGCTTCAGGCTGGGATGACCTTCGTAGATAATGCCGTACATATCATAGGATTCCCGCTCCTGCCAGTCTGCCCCTTTCCAGATCCAGTACACGGAATCTACGCGGGGATCTTCACGGGGTAAGAACACCTTCACCCGTACTTCCTGGGGACGATCGGCGTGATCACTGACCTTGAGCAGGTGATAAAAACTCACTAAGTCTTCACCGGGGCCCACATCGTAGCCGCCCTGACACTGAAGATAGTTAAAGCCGTAGGCATACAATGCGGTGCAGAGGGGCACGAGGAAGGAACGATCGACTTTGATCAGTTCAACGCCGGAATGGTCGGGGGGCAGAGGTTCGTGATCAAAGCCATTTTCCGTTAACCAGCGGGATACCGTTCCCGGTTCAATGGCGGCCTCAACGGGAGAGGTTAGTTCAGCTTCAGCCACGATCGTTGGTCTCCTTTGCTTGTGGTTGGGTTTGAGAAGCCTTGAGCGCTGGGGGGATGGGCATTCCCATGGATTCCATCAATTCCTTGGATGGGGCTTGACGGCTGGCGGCTTGGAGGTAAGTGCCATCATTAATCACTGGCACCGCTTTCATTTGGTGGGTGGTGCTGTAGTAGCGGTGGGTTTGCTGAAGCCGGGCCCGCTCTTGCAGGGATTCGTTGGCCACCCGTTTCCGTAGTTTAATCACCGCATCAAAAATCGCTTCCGGTCGGGGGGGGCAACCGGGAATATACACATCCACGGGAATGAGTTTGTCTACCCCACGCACGGCGGAGGGGGAATCGACACTGAACATGCCGCCGGTGATGGTACAAGCACCCATGGCGATCACGTATTTAGGCTCTGGCATTTGCTCGTAGAGGCGCACGAGGGCGGGAGCCATTTTCATGGTGACGGTTCCGGCGGTAATCAACAAATCCGCTTGGCGGGGGCTAGACCGGGGCACCAACCCAAAACGATCGAAGTCGAACCGGGAGCCGATCAGGGCTGCAAATTCAATAAAGCAACAGGCCGTGCCGTAGAGGAGGGGCCAGAGGCTAGACAAACGAGACCAGTTGTAAAGGTCATCCAGTGTGGTGAGAATGACATTTTCCGAGAGGTCTTGGGTGACGGTGGGGCGCTCGACCGGATTGGTCAGACAGCCTTTCCACTGCTCCAGATCGAGGGGTTTGTTTGAGGGGGTTACGACCATTCTAAAGCTCCTTTACGCCATGCGTAAGCTAAACCAACCACTAAGATTGCAATAAAGATCAAGGCTTCGATAAAGGCAAGTAAACCGAGTTGATTAAAGGTTACAGCCCAGGGATAGAGGAAGACGGTCTCTACGTCAAAAATAACGAAGACCAGGGCAAACATATAGTATCGAATATTGAATTGAATCCACGCTCCCCCCACGGGCTCCATCCCTGACTCGTAGGTGGTGCGGCGTTCTGCGCCTCGTCTGCTTGGACGCACCAAGCGAGAAGCGGTAAGGGCAAGGATGGGAACTAGGCTTGTGACCAAGAGAAACCCTAGTAGATATTCATAACCACTTAAGACAAACACGGTGTCAATTTCCCTGTAGTACGTGAAGAACGGGGCGACGTGCCGCCTCGATCGCTTCTCATTGTGCCATAAAGCCTTCCTTCGGGGTATCTACCCCAAGGGGATCTCCATTGGCTTGTTTAATCGAACCTATAATCTATGGCTGGGGGGATGGAGTTTGGGAGAATGGAGGGTTAAGACTGGAGGTTAAACGATCGTTAAGCCCAACATGGCCCGCAGGGTGAGGACGACAAAGATCAGGGCGGACACCACAAAAATCCCCATGGCAATGGCGCTAGACCGATCGCGGGGGCGCAACCATTGGAAAACGGAGAAAAAGATCCCTAGGGCGAAGGTGATGAGGTAACGGGGGTAGCGAAAGACGTTTTCAAAGAAGTTTTTCATGGGGCTAAGGTCGATCGGGAATGAATGGGATGATTAAAGTTCGCTTTATTTTAGCCCCTTAAGCCACTGTTCCAGAACGATCGCCACCCCATCTTCTGCCACCGAGGGCGCAACGGCCTGGGCTACGGCTTGAACGGGTGCGGGGGCGGTGCCCATGGCAATGCCCCAACCGGCATAGCTCAACATTTCTAAGTCATTGTAATTGTCACCAATGGCCATCACCTGATGGGGCTGTAACCCTAGACGCTCCTCTACTAAATATTTCACCGCTGCCCCTTTGTTGACGGCGGGGTGGGCTGCTTCCACAAAGTGTTCTGCCGATCGGGTCAGGTACAGGTCTTCAGGACTATAGCGATCGGTAAACCGTTGCCAGATCTGCTCTAGGAGCGTAGTTTCCGTACTGAGAACCAGAAGTTTAGTGGGTTCCGTAGACAAAATCGATCGCCAATCCGTGACATTTTCCAGGGGAACTCCCGATCGTTGGGCATAGTCGCCGCTTTGCTCTCCCCGTTCTTGCACAAAGAGGCGATCGTTGAGGTAGAGATGGACACACAGCCCGGTGTCAAAGGCTGGATCGGATAAGCAGTCGAGAATATCTAGGGCTTGGGCCAAGGGCAGGGGTTGATGGAAGAGGGGATCCGCTTCCTGGGGATCTTGGATCCAGCCCCCTTGGTAGGCAATGAGGGGCAGGGTTAGGTGTAATTCCTGATGAAAGCGCAGGGCCGATCGGTACATTCGACCTGTGGCAATGGCCACCTGAACCCCTTGATCGAGAACCTCTTGTACCGCTATTTTCACGCGGGGAGTGATGGTATTGGACTCTCCCACTAGCGTCCCGTCAATATCTAAAACCAGAAGCTGAAGGTCTGAGGGGGTGGGAATGGGGTTGGAAGTCATAGGGAATAGGGAATAGGGAATAGGGAATAGGGGATGGGGGAATTGGGAGTTGGGAATTGGGAATTGGGAGTTGGGAATTGGGAATTGGGAATTGGGAGTTGGGA
>DALYGI010000459.1:0-3122 GCA_031971595.1 Prochlorotrichaceae cyanobacterium CTOTU29312 | reverse complement strand
CACGATCGTTGTTACGTTTCGCACGTCCCAGCCTTCCCGCAGCATCAGCACCGAAACAATACAGAAATAGGGACTGGCGTTGCTATCCAGTTCGCGGCTGAGTTTTCGCAATGCCTTAAGGTCATCATCGCTGATGGCTTTTTCGTCTTCGACAAATTCATATCGAGACTCTTTACCCCGTCCGACTTTCTTCAACTTGCCCTTGAGGTTGGTGTGCAGGTTGATGGTTTTGCCATTGAGTTGCTCAAACAGGGGGTCGGTGTTGAAGCGCTTTGTAATCTGATCCGCTGCCTCCGTGTCGTCGCACATGATGAACAGCAGGGGCTTTTTGCCGCTGGCTTCCCACTCGGCTTTGCTAGCTTTCCAGCGATCGTAACCCAGAAGCAAATGCTGCTCCCAGCGGTAGGCGGCGTTGTCGTCGGCTTGTTCGACTAACTTGCGGCTGGCTTGCCCAATCAGCGGGGTTTTCACAATTCCGGCATCGACGGCTTCACCCAGGGGCGTGTCGCAGACAATGTGTTTGAATAGTTGCCCCTTATTGTCTTTGGGCGTAGCGGAAAAATCCAGTTGGGCTACTAATTTACACCCGCTACGAGACACGATCGTTTCATGCAAGGTGCGGATGGCTTCGTTCCAGGCAGAGCCAGAGTCCCAAACGTGGTGGGCTTCGTCATTGAGCACCATAACGCGGCGATGGGCGGTGATTCGATCGCGGAGGGCGGCCCCGGTATCGAGGGCCTTGGTTTTGGATACCACCGGCCCCATCCAGGCGTAATTATCCCCCTCAGCATTCTTTTTGCGCTTGGCGGTATCGTAGAGGCGATGAATATTGGTGAGGTAGAGCGTCCCCCCCGTCGCTGCACCGCTGGCTTCGTCTTGCAACACCACCGATAGGTTCCAATCGCCCCGCCATTCCGGGGGAATCAGAGGGTCTTCGTCAAACACGCGCCCATTGCCAAAGTCCTCTTTGAGGCGTTCGTAAACGGTGAGGTTGGGAGCGATCACCACAAAATGCCGCGCCATCTCCGAGTCGGATTCCCGCAGGGCGTGGAAGTAGCTCCAGACGATGCAGAGGCTCATGACTTTGGTTTTGCCTGCCCCCGTTGCCAGTTTGAAGGCGTAGCGGCTCCAGGCATCTTCGTCTTCGGTGATACCCAATGCCTGTAATTCGGCATTTGCACCGCCAAACTCGGCGATGATTTGGGATAGGCACTCAATCCGCCGCACTTCTTTGAGATAAATCAGGGTTTCTACTGCCTCTCGCTGACAAAAGTAGTAACGAAACTCAAATTCTTCAAGACCCACCCCTGCCCCCTCCTTGGAGGGGAAAGTTAGACGGTGGGCGCGGTTAAACCAGTGGTTGAGGAGTTGAATCGTGGTGTCACTGGCTCCGATGTAGAAGGCTTCTCGCCATTCCCGCACTGCTGCCCGTAGGTTATTAATCGCCTCGATCGGAGAAGCTCTGCGTCCCTGTTTGATTACAGCGGGGTCGCCCGATTTTTCTGCCCGAACGCGATGGGCATTGGGTTCTTGCCAGGGGGCAAACAGGGGTTCGAGAACGGTGGGATTGAGGGTAGAGGAGGGCATTTTAGAAGAACAGGGTTTGAAATAGATCTGCTACGGGTAAGGTAAAGCCAGGAATGACCTCTTCCCCATCTAAAGCATCGATCGTTTTTAACAAGCGATCGGGTTCTTGGGCAGAGCGATAAACTAAAATATAGTGTTCGTTGGGATGGATAATCCAGGCTAAACGGGTACCATTCTCGAAGTATTCCACCAGTTTGTCGTGCATTTCTTCCACAGTATGGCCAGGAGATAACACTTCCACGGCGAGGTCAGGCGCACCCTTGAGAAAGCCTAGGGGTAATTCCTTGATATTTTGTAATGTACTTTGTAACCGTGCTTTGGCAAAGAAGGACAGATCGGGAGAACGTTTATTACCACTTTTCATGGTGAAGGCAGTACTAGAGTCAAACATGGCTCCCAGCTGGTGAGTTCGGATATAACTACCCAATAAAATCATGAGAGTGCTGCACACATAGCCATGTAATGCCCCTGAGTTTCCCATCTCAATTAAGTCTCCATTAACAATTTCATAGTGATGACCCTCTTGAGGTAAGGTCATAAATTCTTCATCTGTCCACACTTTTTTCTGGGCAATGATTTCAGTGGCGGTAGGCATGAGTTACTCCTTTTTCAAGAATCAATCAAAAATTCAATAATAAAACTGTAATCAAGCCGTTGCATAGTCAGAATATTCGCGCATTGAAGGGTGATGAAAACCTACTACAATTTCTTTTTTGGAGATACCCATTTCTTCCAGGTCTTCATCAACATCAATATCAGTGTTGTTTTCCTGGAGCCAGATTTTACCATCTTTGAGGTCAAAATGAAAAATGCAGTTATGAACTCGATGTTTCCCCTCCCAACCAACATCTAGCAGAAGGTAGCGATCGTGTTCGGTATCAAACACTAATTCAATCTCTATGCCAGCTTCTGGATGTTGATTGATTGAGTCTGCATACTGCTGCAAAAAAGCTTTGACACTTTTGCGATGAAGTTCTAATCTATCCATGACTGAATTTCCTCCTTGTCGGGGTTATAGACAATCAGTTTGACAGGGTATTCACTGAGTAGATCTTGAATTAAAATTTCCCCAAACAACTTCTCATAGGTAGAGTCAGGGATAGCCAGATAGATAATTCGATCGGGTTCTACTCGTTTCAGTGCCACTTTGTAGGGTAAAAATTGCCCAAAAGCTTGGTAGAAATCAGTGATTTTTGAGGCTCGTAGAAAACTTTTAATCTCTACAGCAATCTTCTGGTTATCTTTCTCTGCGGCGATCAACCTTTCTGCGCCTAAGTCCACCTGAAGTCTCAGGGTGCCAACTTTCAAGCGGAGCGGATCGTGAGTAATCGTCCAGCCATCTTTTTCTAGCGCAGTTCTAACGACTTGATGAAAGCGGTCTTTCCGAGACATAACTACACCTCCACTTCTACGGTAATGGAAGTATCACAACCGAAGGTATCCACAACCTTGACGCAGGCAGTATATTTGCCGGGTTGAGGATAAGTATAACCCGCGTCGCTGATAGTTTTGAGGCTGCGAGCTTTTCGCGTCCG
>DALYGI010000458.1:0-3166 GCA_031971595.1 Prochlorotrichaceae cyanobacterium CTOTU29312 | reverse complement strand
TTCTATTCACAACATTCCGGAACTGATTCGCTTAACCCAACGCATCCGAGACAGCATTCAGCGAGACTGTTTTGCGACGGAGTTTCAGGCGTGGCTTTAAGGGTGGGCTTTCCCCGCCATACTTTCCCAGTTCAATCCGTACTCTAAAAATATGAGTTCTAGTTCCAATCCTTTAGATGATTCTGTCTCCCAAAATTCCTTAAAAAAAGACTTGAAAGGCCGTTTTATTGTCTTTGAAGGTATTGATGGATCTGGTAAAACAACCCAATTGGAAAGGGCCTATGATTGGCTTGGGAATCAGTTGCCAACTTTATTTCCAAATCAAAAAATAGCCCTCCTCAAAACCCGTGAACCCGGAGCGACGGAACTAGGTAAAACCCTTCGATCGCTCTTACTGCAACCCCATTGGCAAACCGTTCCCCCTGTGCCTAGGGCAGAATTGCTGATGTATGCGGCGGATCGGGCTCAGCATGTGCAACAGGTCTTAAAGCCCCATCTGGATCAAGGGGGGTGGATCCTCTGCGATCGTCATCTGGATTCTACTGTGGCCTATCAGGGCTATGGTCGGGGTTTGGATCTGGGGCTTATTCAGACACTGAACGGGATTGCCACCGCTGGCTTAGTCAGTGATTTAACCCTGTGGATCGATGTGCCGGTGGACATTGCCCAAAGCCGCTTACACCAACGCTACCAAGCCCAACGATCGTCTACCACTGGCGATCGGATGGAGACTAATGATCTGGCGTTTCATCAGCGGGTTTATCAAGGCTTTGCGACCCTAGCAGCCCAAGAACCGCAGCGGATTGTGCGGGTAGACGGCCACCGGGATCCCGAAACGATCGCCTTGGAGGTTCAGCAGATTCTCTCCGATCGGTTTAGATTATCGGTTTGAATTATCGGTCTGGATTATCGGTTTGAATTATCGATTTGAACTATAGCTCAGGATCCACTGGGCTGTTTCCGCTGGCTTTTCTAAATGGGGTACATGGCCGCAGGCTTCAATCCACTGTAATTGGGCTTGGGGTAATAAGTTCTCAAAAACGATCGCGTCTTTAGTGCCCAAAATCCGATCCTCCCGTCCCCAGAGCAGCAAGGTGGGGATATTCAATTGGGCCAACTGCGATCGGAAGGACGGATAGCCCCCACTTTTGGTAAAGGACTTTAAAGCCTCTGCCCAGTAAGGCATTTCCAGATGCAGCGCTGCACAGGCTTCCGCATCGGGGGTGACCCAGCGATCGGGCTCGGCGTAGGCATTACAGCTAATGTTGCGGCGCACTTCAGGACGACGCAAAAACTCCACCGCCCACTGATCCAGGGGAGGAAACAGAAATTTACCGATCACCGGCCCCATTTGCACCCCCGCACTGTCAATTAACACCAACTGTTTCACCGCTTGGGGATAGGCTAGGGCAAATTTTAGGGCTGCTGCCCCCCCCATGGAAGCTCCCACTAAAATCAACGATCGTTCCTGAAGGTGTTGTTGCCAAAAACCGTGGAGATGTTCATTAATGCTGTCAGGATTGATGGATAAGTGAGCCGATCGATCGCTAAATCCAAACCCCAATAAATCGATGCCCCAGGTTTCTCCATGGGGGGCTAAACGGGGCACTAAACGGCGAAATTCTAGCACCGAACTATCAAAACCATGCAACAAAACTATCGGGGAACGATCGGCAACCAATGCGCCCGCCTGCACACAGGAACTCGCCACCACCTGCCCCTGCACAGACACCGGCACCTGCTGAATTTGAGACAAAAGGGCTAAAGATTCCGGTTCCGATAACCGTGGGGCAAATTGATCATAAATTGAGAACATAACGATCGCGTCCGGCTGCTTTGGCTTGGTATAGGGCTTGATCCGCCCGTTCAATTAAAACTTCGGGCAAAAGTTCTGGGGAGGGAATTAAACTCGAAATGCCTAAACTCACGGAAACGATTCCGCTAGATCTGGAGTTGAAATGAGGAATTTCTAAGGCATGAATTGCGGCTTGAATTTGTTGGGCAATCACGATCGCCCCGGAGGCTGGGGTATTGGCTAAAATAATCACAAATTCTTCCCCACCATAACGGGCTAGCAGATCGGTAGAACGATGTAAGACCTTTTTGACAGCTTGGGTAATCTGAATGAGACAGTCATCTCCTTTTTGGTGACCATAGCTGTCGTTATAGCGCTTAAAGTCATCCACGTCAAACAAAATTAAAGAAAGGGGCTCTTGTGTCCGTAGATGGCGATACCATTCCTGGGTTAAATATTCATCAAATTTCCGACGATTGGCCACCTGGGTTAAACCATCTAAGTTCGCTAAGCGTTTTAATTGGTTGTTGGCTTCCTGTAGGGAATTTTCTAAGCGTTTGCGCTCGGTCATGTTAAAGAAAACTGAATAATATCCATCCACTTCATGGTTAGCATTAAATTCAGGGGTAAAGCTCAGATTCAGGTAAGTACTTTCCCCCGTAGCCGATCGTACTTCTAATTCCGTGGTTTGGGGTTCTCCCTGCAAAACCCGATCGATAATGGGCTTAATGATTTGATAGGCCTCAATACCAATGATTTCCCAAACTTGTTTCCCTTGAATAAATTCACAGGTTTGGCCAAACTGTTGGGCGTAGATTGTATTGACAAAACGATACCGTAGGTTCCCGTCCACATAGGCAATACCCGCATTCACAGAATTGGTAATTTGTTGCAACTGCTCTTGGCTATGTCGTAGGGCTTCTTCGATCGCTTTTCGTTCTAGAATTTCCTGTTGTAATTGATAATTAGTATCCGCTAAGGCGGTGGTGCGCTCTCTCACTTTTTGTTCTAGAGAGTGGGAATAATCTGATAAAATACGCTCCATCTCTTTGCGATCGTGAATATCAATGGTGGCTCCCACAAATCCAACAATTTTTCCTGTAAAATCCCGTTCGGGCAAAGCTTCTACGATGGCCCAGCGTACCGATCCATCAGCGGCCAGGTAGCGATATTCCGTTTGGTATTTAGCGTTCAGATTGTGCTGTGCTTGGGTCACAAAATTAGACCATAATTTATACAGTCTTTGTCGATCTTCAGGATAAATCATACACCCCCACCCTTCTCCCAAAAACTCCTCTGTGGATAGACCTGACATTTGTTGGAGTTTAGGATTAGCGTAGATACAGGCCCCTTGCAGATTATTCCGAAAAA
>DALYGI010000457.1:0-3171 GCA_031971595.1 Prochlorotrichaceae cyanobacterium CTOTU29312 | reverse complement strand
CAAAACTAGATATGAGAGTCCCATCCCCGTTACTGAAGTACGATCGCTCCTGTTGGAAGAACGCAGCTTTCAACGATTGAGGATGGGACAGGGTTCATTCACCGTTACTCAGGTTCCTATCCGAGGGGTTGGGGGGCAAATAATTCCACCAGTTCCTCACTAGATTGATGACCATTGTGGCCATTTTTTTGAACCGCTGCTAAGAGGTCGGCGGGCACTAGGGGCTCCCCTTCATAGGACTGCAAGAGCATTTGTTTGAGGTCTTGAATCAGGGGATAGCGAGGATTGGAACCGGTACATTGATCGTCAAAGGCTTGATCCGCAACCGCATCCAGTTTGGCATGAAAGTCCGCATCCCCGGTGGTAATGACGGTTTTCATGGCGGTGGGGATGTTTAATTCCTGTTTCAGGTTTTCCACTGCGGCAATGAGACGATCGACCTGCTCTGTTTCTGTGTTTCCCCCTAGGCCCAGATAGCGGGCAATACGGGCGTAACGCCAGAGGGCGTTGGGATATTTGTATTGGGAGAAGGCGGCTTGCTTAAAGGGAGCATCGGTGGCGTTGTAACGGATCACGTAGGAAATCATCATGGCGTTAGCTAAGCCGTGGGGAATGTGGAAGGCTGCCCCCAGTTGGTGAGCCATGGAGTGACAAATCCCTAGAAAACCGTTGGCAAAGGCCATCCCGGCGATCGTGGCGGCATAGTGCATTTTCTCCCGTGCTTTAGGATCCGCTGCGCCGTTGTGGTAGGCACTGGGCAGGTATTTAAAGATGAGGCGAATGGCTTCTAGGGCTAGACCGTTGGTATATTCCGATGCCAGTACGGATACATAGGCTTCTAGGGCGTGGGTGAGGGCATCCAGGCCACCGTAGGCGGTCAACTGTTTGGGCATGTTTAACACCAACTCTGGATCCACGATCGCCATGCTGGGGGTGAGGGCATAATCCGCTAGGGGATACTTGATATTGTTGCGACGATCGGTGACGACGGCGAAGGGGGTCACTTCTGAGCCAGTGCCGGAGGTGGTGGGAATGGCTACCAGTAGGGCCTTTTGCCCCAGGGGTGTCAGTTCATAGACCCGCTTACGAATATCCATAAACCGCATGGCCAAGCCTTCAAACTCAATTTCTGGATGTTCATACAGGAGCCACATAATCTTGGCCGCATCCATAGGGGAACCCCCACCCATGGCAATAATCACATCCGGTAGGAAATTCCGCATCATCTCCAGACCGCGCTCCACCGTATCCAGGGAGGGATCGGGCTCCACATCATAGAAAATGTCGTACTTGAGCCCAATATCCGTCAGAGCTTCCTCTAGGGCACTGGTCATGCCCAGGTTATAGAGGGGCTTATCCGTGACAATAAAGGCCCGGCTGCGGCTGGATAACTCCTGGATAGCCACCGGTAAGGCTCCATACTTAAAGTAAACCTTGGGGGGAATGCGGAACCAGAGCATATTTTCCCGCCGCTCCGCCACGGTTTTAATGTTCAGTAAGTGGCGCGGCTCCACGTTTTCACTGATGGAGTTGCCTCCCCAGGTGCCACAGCCCAGAGTCAGGGACGGATCCAAGCGGAAGTTATAGAGATCCCCGATCGCCCCCTGGGAGGAAGGGGTATTAATTAAAACCCGTGCGGTTTCGACGCGATTTTCAAACTGGCGAATATGCTCCACATTGGCAGGGGAAGTGTACAGTACGGCTGTATGGCCACGCCCCCCTAATTCCACCAGTTGCTCCGCCTTTTCTACTGCCTCTTCAAAATCCTTAGCCCGATACATGGCCAAAACGGGGGAGAGCTTTTCATGGGCAAAGGGCTCCTCTAGGCTCACCTGCTCCACTTCTCCAATCAGAACCCGGGTTTCTGGGGGAATCTCCACCCCGGCTAACTCCGCAATCTGCTCCACTGTCTGCCCCACGATCGCCCCATTGAGGTGGCCATTGACAATAATGGTCTCCCCTAATTTCTGACAATCCTCTGGGGGCAAAATATAGGCTCCCCGATCCGTAAATTCCTGTTTGACCTGATCGTATACTTCATCTACCACCACCACAGATTGTTCACTGGCACAGATCATGCCATTGTCAAAGGTTTTACTTAAAATGATCGACGACACCGCCATTTTAATGTGGGCCGAAGCATCAATTAACGCTGGCGTATTGCCCGCTCCAACCCCCAAGGAAGGGTTACCGGAGGAGTAGGCCGCCCGTACCATGTTGGGGCCCCCCGTTGCTAGAATTAAATTAATATCCTTATGCTGCATCAAGGCCTGAGATAGATCCACAGAAGGCTCATCAATCCAGCCAATAATGTGTTCTGGAGCCCCCGCCTGTATGGCTGCCTGCAAGACAATTTTCGCCGCTTCGATCGTGCAGTTTTTAGCGCGAGGATGGGGAGAAAAAATGATCGCATTGCGGGTCTTCAGGGCAATCAAGGCCTTAAAAATTGCCGTAGAAGTGGGATTGGTGGTAGGGACAATTCCCGCTAGAATACCCACCGGCTCTGCAATTTTCTGAATGCCAAAAGACTTATCTTCCTCAATGACACCGCAGGTTTTTTCCTGTTTATACTTATTAAAAATAATTTCAGATGCAAAGTGGTTTTTAATCACCTTGTCTTCTACCACCCCCATGCCCGTTTCCGCAACGGCTAGTTTAGCCAAAGGAATGCGGGCGGCATTAGCTGCAAAGGCTGCTTTTTTGAAGATGGTGTCTACCTGTTCCTGGGAGAAGGTGGCGTAAATGTTCTGGGCGGCTTTGACCGTTGCAATCAGAGCCTCAAGATCGGGCCGGTTCGTGATAATGTTTTGCATGGTGAAGGGGAGAGGTTGGAGAAGGTTGGAAATTTGCCTATCCCACTACTAAGGTGTAGATCTTGATCCTATCTTAAGACTTACCCGGCCTTGCCTCTTCCTTCAGAGGTTTCTCCCCTCATGATCCCATCAGGCCTAGGGGAGAAATCCTCAGGCAAATCCTAAAACGTGGGGCATTGGTTCCCGTTTGAGAGCACAGTGCTCGATACAAGCCGCTACACGATAAATTTCCACCCCTCAGTTTACCAAGATATTCCATGAGCATCGACTTGGCCACCTCCACAAGCTACCCGATTAATGCGATCGTCGGGGTTGCAGTTTTTGACTGGAATGGACTCCCGAAGGAATATTTAATGAC
>DALYGI010000456.1:0-3180 GCA_031971595.1 Prochlorotrichaceae cyanobacterium CTOTU29312 | reverse complement strand
GCTGCGTCAACTCAATCGGCGGGTGGGAACGATCGCTCCTGAGCTAAAAACTAAAATTGAGGCATTGACGATCGCTCAGTTGGAGGACTTGGGGGAAGCGTTACTGGATTTTGCCAGTGTGACGGAGTTAGAAGCATGGTTAGCCCAAGTTAAAATTGTTAAAGTTATTGAATCGCCAATCACCAGCTAGATTTTGCCCCTCGATCGTTCCATCGTCACTTCCCATGACTAACTCCAGCAATACCCAACCGATTAAAATCCTGCAAAAAACCTACCATCTGCCGGTTCTGGCGGGGGATAGCCTCAAGCAGTTGCAAACCACGATTCAAAGCTGCCAAGCCCTGATTAAAACCGGGGAAGAAGTGGTGGATCAAATTGTGGAAGTAGAAGTAGAAACGATCGTGGAGGTCTGGGTTGAGCGGCAAGAAGAAGTACCCGGCGGGTTCCTTGGGCTAGGACGCAAAACCATTACTCGTAGGGTGAAGGAGAAACGTCCCCAAAAACAAAAACAACAGCGAACAAAAAAGGTTCGTCAGACTCTGGATATTAACCAACGCTTTAATGTCCTGGAAAACCAAATCCGTGACTACGATCGTTGAATGCGACTGTTGAAGCAACATAAAACAGCTTACCAGCGCTTTTTCTTGGAATTATCTACAGAAGTGCAACAGATTATTGGCCAGAAATGCCAACAGATTGCGGAAATGGAAGCCAAACGCGATCGTTTTCAGTCTCAAATGGAGGCAAAGGGGAATCAGGCATTGTTGGCCATGAGCCTGCAACAAAAACGCCAGGTAATCGACAGCCTGATTTTGTTAGACAAAGTCGCGGTGCTAATGCTCAAAAAAATTAACCTGATCAGCGAGGGCATTGAAAAACTAACCCGCGATAATGAACTCTCCAAGCAAGTTCTGGAAAATATGATGGTAGAACTGGGGGACTACCGGGAAGCGATCGCTTTACAGCGAGAAATAGATGCCCTCCAAAAAGAGATTGCAGAGATTACGAAGGTTGCCATTAATTTTGAACATTACCTCCAGCAATACCTTGGCCCATTTCAGGAGTTAATTAACGATGCCGCCAAAATTGATGGACAACTGGCGCAAACGGTGCAGGAAATCAGTAATCTAGCGGAAGAACTCATGGGGGCGCAGGGAGGCTTTTTCGATTTAACCGGATCAGAACAAATTTCCGGGGATAGAGCATAAAGCGGGACAGTTACAATACAGTTCTCTCCAGTCAAAATAGCTGGAATGCCCATCAATTTAGGCTTAGGTGGTTAGACCCTGAAACCCTTGTGGTTCAGAGTGTCCCGCCTTAAGTTGATACCCCTTGATCCTTACCTTTACTATTGAGTCCCTCCACTTGCACTTGAAAAAAGTGAATTCGATAAGGAGCTAAAGCATCGGCATCAATAAATACCGCACTCCGATACCCCACTTGATCCGCTAACAGAAAATCTAACCGTTCAGCAATCGCTGCAAATAAGGGATGTCCAGGGGAAACAAATTCCGCATCGCTGGTTGTTTGTCGCTCTAGATGCTCCTTATAAAAGGTAAATTTCGGATAATTTTTATCGGGAAATCCTAATTTCCGCACGGCAGATAATTTGGGCGATCGAAACTCTTCTTTCAAGTATGGAATTTTCCACAATCCATCGGCTCTCACCTCTAAACCAATGGCGAGATAATCACAAGCTCGCTCAAAAAAGGCTTCTACATAACGGGGCATTAAGTGCAATTCTTCCGATAGATAATCCTGACGTTGGGTTTCCTTAATTTGAGATAAGTCAATATGAGAAGTGGCTAGGGCAATGCCGGTGGCTTCTTCAATTGGTTGCAACACATTCGGATCAAGACGATGATCCATAACTTCATAGGCCTTATCTGTGGATCGATTGTAGGTCGCTTCTCGAATTAGCTCTTCAACTTGAATATTATTTAATTGTAAAATTTGCCCAATTACATCGAAAACCTTATCTCCCATTGCTAACTTAATCTCTTCCAATTTATCCAATAGTTTTTTAAGAACCTTACCCTCCACCGTTAACACAGAAACAAAATTAAAAATATACACATCGGAAGTCTGACCAATACGGTGAATCCGTCCCATTCGTTGCTCTAATCGATTAGGGTTCCAGGGAATATCATAATTAATCATTAATCGACAAAATTGTAAATTAATCCCTTCACCCGCCGCTTCTGTTGCCAAACAAATTTGTTTAGTAAACTGAAAATCTTTCTGGGATTTCTTGCGATCGATTATATTCATTCCCCCATGAATTTCACAGACTGAATATCCCCAACTTTCAAGATTGACCCGTAAATAATTTAAGGTATCCCGATGTTCTGTAAAAATCAATAACTTTCCTTGGTTACTAGACTGTAACTCATCAAACTCTGACTGTTCTAAACACGCTCTTAAAGCATTAAGCTTGGTTTCATTACCTGTGGCGATCGTTTGTTCAGTTAATTTCACTAATTGCTTCAGAGCCTGAAGTTCATCTCGCAAATCTTCAATTTCTTCCACCACCGTTGAATCACTGGCAATACTATCTAAATCCTCTTCCTCAAAATCATCAGGATCTAATTCAGTATCCACTAATCTACCCAACTCTCGCAATCGTTTGATCTGTTCTTCATAGGTCAGTTGATCTAATTCAGCTAATAATTCCGAAAAACGATCGTGACGCTTTTTCAGAGAACTAAAAATCGCATGAAGACTACTCGCCAATCGCCGCTGTAGAACTGTTCTGGCTAAGGCAACAGAGGCCTGCTTGCGCCCAGAAGTTTTGCCCAAATATCGATTGATATAATCCGTGACTTGATCATATAAGTTCTTTTCTTCTACCGACAATTCAAAAGGTATGGTTTTAGCATGACGTTCCTTGAAAAGTTTCCGTCCCTGAAAATCTTTTAATTCCTCTTTAATTCGTCTCAAAAACCAAGGACTATCCTGTAATCTTAAAATCTGAGGATTAATACTTTCAGAAATAAATTGATCCGGATCAATAAGCTTCAAAAAATTATGAAACTGATCCACATTTCCCTGGTGGGGGGTTGCTGTTAGCAGTAAAATCCGCTCCGTATGCTGAGAGAGGGCTTCAGCAAGCTTATAACGCCCCGTCCGCCGTAAATCATCTCCTTGCGTCCTAGCGGAACATTTATGGGCTTCATCAAT
>DALYGI010000455.1:0-3181 GCA_031971595.1 Prochlorotrichaceae cyanobacterium CTOTU29312 | reverse complement strand
CAAGCTCGATCGTTTGTTCGCCCATAGTCGCCGCGCCCGTGAAGAATTAACACGTATTCCACAACTAATCGATCGATACAAAAAAGCCATCTTAGCCGCTGCTTGTAGTGGTTGTCTTACTTCTGATTATTCTAAAACTAAGAATTGGGACGAGGTAAAATTAGAAAATATTTGTAATTTAAAAGCTGGAGAATTTGTATCTGCATCAGATATAAATTCTGAAAAGGATTTTGATTTATATTCTTGTTTTGGAGGTAATGGGCTGCGAGGTTACACAAAAACATATACGCATGAAGGGATATTTCCTCTTATTGGCAGACAAGGTGCTTTATGCGGGAATGTTCATATAGCACAAGGTAAATTTCATGCTACTGAACACGCTATAGTGGTTTCTCCAATCTTAGATATAGATGTTGATTGGTTATACTATCAACTCACTGCTTTAAATTTGAATAAATATTCAACTGGAATGGCCCAACCAGGTCTTTCAGTCAAAAATATTAAATCTATCCTGGTTTTGCTGCCTTCCTTGGGTGAACAAAAAGAAATTGTTCGACGAATTCAAAAACTATTTAAAGCCGTAGACACGATCGCCGCTGAATACCAACAAGCCATCAAACGCCTCGATCGTCTTGACCAAGCTATCCTCGCCAAGGCGTTCCGAGGTGAACTGGTGCCCCAAGACCCCACCGACGAACCTGCCGCCGCCCTCCTTGCCCGCATCCAAGCAGAAAAACTCACCCAACCTAAACCCGCAAAAGCAAAACGAAAACCGAAAGTCACCCCTGATCAGAACGCTTTATCCCTCTAGAATCTAGATCGCCTTCCTCCCTTTCCCACAAGGTAACCATACTCCCCTGGGAAAGGCTATTTTTGAGAGTGTCCCAGTTACCATGAGTCAGCCTTTGATGTACCCCTCCGTTCCCCTCAGCGATCGAGTTGATGATTACCACGGCACGATCGTTGCTGATCCCTATCGTCTGTTAGAAGATCCCGCTTCGCCGGAAACCCAGGCTTGGATTGCGGCTCAAAATACTTTGACCACTGAGTTTTTGGCGGATGCGCCCCACCGTCAAGCCCTGCACGATCGCTTAACCCAGTTGTGGAACTACGAGCGCTACAGCATTCCCCGCTGGCGAACTTTGGATAAGGGGGAAAAGCGCTATTTTTACCTGAAGAATGATGGTCTGCAAAATCAAAGTCTCCTCTATGTGCAGGAGGGTTTAACCGGGGAACCCCGGATTTTGTTGGATCCCAATACCCTATCAGCGGATGGCACGATCGCTCTGGGGGGGTGGAGTGTGAGTAAAAATGGGGAATGGCTGGCTTACTCCCTGGCGGAATCAGGGTCGGATTGGCAAACCTGGCAGGTACGATCGGTTAGCACGGGGGTAGATCAACCGGACTGTTTGCGCTGGAGTAAATTTTCGGGAGCGACTTGGACACCGGATCACCAGGGCTTTTTCTATGGTCGCTACGCGGAACCCGACCCCCAGCGATCGTTGGAGGATGTTAACTACTTCCAAAAGCTTTACTACCACCGCCTGGGCACCCCGCAAGCGGAAGATCAGTTAATTTACGATCGTCCTGATCAAAAAGAATGGGGATTTGATAGCGATGTTACGGAAGATGGGCGCTATTTAATTATTACCGTGAGGTTAGGCACCGACTCCCGCAACTTGATTTTTTATCAAGACCTTCAGGAACCGGGGGCAACGGTGCAGGAATTGATTTTCACCTTTACCGCTGGCTTTAGCTTTTTAGAGAGTGAAGGCTCCACTTTTTGGTTTTGGACGGATTGGAATGCTCCCAAAGGCCGAGTGGTGGCGATCGATTTGGCTGGGGTGACCAGTGGTACAGCGTTAGAGGATCTGCCCTGGCAAGAAGTGATCCCCGAAGCGGCGGAAACCCTAGAATTTGCCCATCTTGTGCAGGATCAATGGATTACGGGCTACCTCAAGGATGCGGCCTCTCAGGTGAAACGGTGGAGTTTACAGGGGCAATATTTAGGGACGATCGATCTGCCGGGGATTGGCTCGGTAGAGGGGTTTGGCGGTAAACGGGAAGATACGGAAAGATTCTATGGGTTCACCAGTTTTACCACCCCCACCACCATCTACCGCTACGACCTCACCACGGGCAACAGTACCCTCTTCCGCCAGCCCCAGGTGCCCTTTGACCCCGCAGCCTATGAAACCCGCCAGGTCTTTTGTACCAGTAAGGACGGCACCTCCATTCCCCTCTTTCTCACCCACCGCAAGGGCTTAGACCTCAACGGCCACAATCCTACCTATCTCTATGGCTACGGTGGTTTTAATGTCTCCTTAACCCCCACCTTTTCCCCAGGGTTACTGGTGTGGTTAGAGCGGGGGGGCGTGTATGTCCAGGCCGTGTTGCGGGGGGGCGGTGAGTATGGCGAAGCGTGGCATCAGGCGGGCATGAAACACCAGAAACAAAGGGTCTTTGATGACTTCATCAGTGCGGCGGAATGGCTCATTGCCCAAAACTATACCCAGCCCTCCCGCCTAGCCATCGCCGGGGGCAGTAATGGCGGTTTGTTAGTGGGAGCGTGCCTGGCCCAACGCCCAGACTTATTTGGGGCTGTTTTGCCCGCCGTGGGGGTCATGGATATGTTGCGGTTCCATCAGTTCACCATTGGCTGGGCCTGGTGCAGTGAATACGGCTGTGCGGACAATCCCGAAGATTTTGCCGTGCTGTATGCCTACTCTCCCCTCCACAACCTCAAGCCCGGCGTTCCTTACCCCGCCACCCTGGTGACCACTGCGGATCACGACGATCGGGTGGTGCCCGCCCATAGTTTTAAGTTTACTGCCGCTCTCCAGGCAGCCCAGGGGGGCGATCAGCCGATTCTCATTCGGATTGACACCAAGGCGGGACACGGAGCGGGCAAACCCGTTAGCAAGCGCATTGAGGAACAGGTCGATCGTTGGGCGTTTTTGTTTAAGGTCTTTGGTCTTTAGAGATCTTGGAAATTAAAGAAAATCCGGTCGATGGGCTTCACAGTGCCCTAACCTCTCCTCAAGGGCTGGCCAGTCCTGGCCTTCCACCTGGGCTATGAAGCCATCCAAAACCTCACGGTATTGATAGAGGCTCTGACGCAGGGCTGCGGAGTTGTATTCCGCCATGAATCGCCCTAATTCGGGCACCCCCCCCCACACCC
>DALYGI010000454.1:1828-3187 GCA_031971595.1 Prochlorotrichaceae cyanobacterium CTOTU29312 | reverse complement strand
GTTACGTCCCGTCCGCTGCCCTCCATGCCTGGCGTTCAGCCCCTTCCTGGAACCCAGACCCCTCAACAGGATTGGTCGGTGCAATTGCACTGGTCTCGCATTGAAGATGCCCAGGAACCGGGTTTAGTGTTCCAATTGAATGTCCTCCGCAAGCCCCTGACCCAGTATGCCAATGTGGTCTATCAGTTTTACGTGCGGCAATCGCGGGGGGGACGTTGGGAACACCTCTACACCAACTATGGGGCGCGGTTAATCCCCAATCAAGCGGCGGCTTATACCCTCCCCTTAGAGTTATTGCGGTTTGAAGACCTAGAGGAAACCCTCGGATCTTCCTATAAATGGGATCAATCTCAAATTCGGGTCTCCGTCTTGGTTCGCTATGACCTATCCAGAGAGGCGAATGGGCGAGACTTAAAACTGCGCTTCCAACATGAGGAAAATTACCGAGATATTACGGCCCTCACCTATAACGATTTAATTATTAATGCGGATGGCTCTGTGGAATTGCCTGGCAACCCCAATGCAGCCCCTGCTCCCGCTCCCGCTGCACCGGCCAGCCCTATCCCCGTTACACCCTATCCCTCCATTAATCCTGCTCCTAATCCGGCACCGTCCAGTTATCCTGGGGGGTTACCCTTCTATCCCCAAGGCTTACCCCCCTTACCTGATACCCTTAACGTTCCGGCGATTCCGCCTCTTGGGGTGCAGTAACTTGGGGTGCAGTAACGATCGTAGCAGCGGGGGTTATGCGTTCTAATCCTCCCCAGAGGAGCAACCAAATGCCCACGGGGATCCAATGGAGGAGGACAGGCAACCAGAGGGAACTACTGCGCTGATAGGCGATCGTGCAGATGAGTCCCAACAGACCAGCGAGGGCTAAAAAGTGGGGGTTAAAAAACGTACTTTTACGGTGGGGAAAAAAGAGGAGGGCATTGAGAGGATGGGCAAGGATGAAAAGGATTAACCCCAAACTTGCCCAGAGGTAAAAATGAGGATGGTTCGGGGACGGTAGCAGAATGACCCGAAAGAGAGTCTCTTCTAGCAGAGCCGGAACCACCAAGGCAATGCCCAGAGTAGTAGCGATCGTTGGGAGATCTGTGACAGGTTGCCACCGTAAAAGGGACGATCGTACCCCCCAGAGGAGAGCAACGGCAGCATAAACCACCAGCAAACCGAGTCCAACACCCCAATCCCCCCGCTGAGGCAAGGTGAAAAACGCCTGGTGCAGTTTAGGCAGAACAGGAAGGGCCGGTAACGGCGGAGAAATCGGTACCTGCTGAAACAACGCCCTCAGCAGTGCAGGCATCAGCCCCAAAACCATTTGCTCAAAAACCATGCGCTCAAACCACCCAGTTAAAA
>DALYGI010000454.1:0-1728 GCA_031971595.1 Prochlorotrichaceae cyanobacterium CTOTU29312 | reverse complement strand
CCCACCATGTCCTCCCCCGTAGATCAAAATACCACCAGCCCTAGTGTAATAGAGCCTCAACCCCAGAAGCGATCGGGAGATGCTCTGTTAGATTTGATTTTAATCATTACCCTAGTGCTGATTGGGCTGTTATTTCTAGAGGAGGTTCGCCCGGATTTGCTGTCCCGCTGGCTGCAATTTCCCGCTTCCAGCGATATAGAAGCCCTAACCGATGCCATTATTCAGCAGGAAAGTAACGGAAACTATAGCGCCATTAACCCCGACTCCGGGGCCCTAGGCTATGCCCAAATTATGCCGGAGAATCTGCCCCTGTGGAGTAGGGAAGCCCTAGGCTACGAAATTACCCCGGAAACCTTCCTTGCAAACCCTGACCTTCAGCACAAAATTATTGAACATCGGCTCATGCTCTACTGGCAGCAGGCCTTAGTGGATGCGAGGGGAGATAAGGAACAGGCAATTTTAATGGTGGCGAGTCGTTGGTATAGTGGCGATCCCTACCTGTACCAGTCTACTCAACAGCAATTTTATGACGGACAGGAATATCCTTCCATTGCGAATTATAGCCAAAGTGTTTTGCAGCAATGGAAACAACGCCGTCCGTGGCTGTGACCCGTTTCTAATCTTAAGATCTAATCTTAAAGAAAACTGGAGAACTGGGCTAGGTAAAAAGACTGCTTCCTAAGGCAGTGGTAGAATAAGGCTAAACAGACTTATATCAGGGACAGTCATTCACGATGGGTGTTTTTTATGTCAAACATCCCAGCTTCAGATCTGTTTTTTCCGGTTCTCTCCCCTCCGGTTCACCATGTCTACCGACGATTTCTCTAATTTACCCACCCTTCCCACCGCCAATATTCCCGTTTCGCCCCACTTTTTTTCAGAGAGTCTATTTCGCCAGACGATCGAACAGGTTGGGACAGGGCTTGCCATGCTGGTTATCATTCGCAATGAATCTCAAGACCCCATCGATGCCCATTTTTGCTATGTTAATTCCGCTTTCTGCCAGATTTCTGGATACGCAGCGGAGCAACTCTATCACCTTCATTTAACGGATATTCTAGTTCTTGATACCCTAGATTCTGTCCGCAACGCCCTACAACAATTGGATCAGAATCCAACGACGACGATTCATTTAGATTTCTGTTGTCATACCAGGGCTTCCCAGGTCATTTGGGTGAATGGAATTTTTAGCTTACAAAATCCTAAAAACCCCAAACACAGCTATCTTCTCTTAGCCATTAATGATATTACAATCCAACAGGCAGACCATCAGGCCTTAGCTGAAGCTAAAAAGATGGCTGAATTATCCAATCGGGCCAAGAGTGAATTTCTAGCAGTAATGAGTCATGAAATTCGGACTCCCCTTAATGCGATCGTGGGGATGGTGACACTGCTCTCGGATACGGCTTTAACCCCAGAACAACGGGATTTTGTGGGAACCATCCGTAACAGTAGTGAAGCGCTGCTGAGTATCATTAGCGATATTTTAGATTTTTCTAAGATTGAATCAGGAAAGCTAGATTTAGAATCCTCTCCCTTTTCTTTATTTGACTGCATCAAATCAGCGATCGATCTCTTTACCCCTCAAGCCTCCCTGAAAGGAATTGGGCTCAGTTGGAGCAGCGATCCAGATATGCCTAGCCACTTTCAAGGGGATGAAGTTCGTTTACGGCAGGTGCTGGTGAATTTAATTAGTAATGCGGTTAAATTTACGGATGAGGGAGAAAT
>DALYGI010000453.1:0-3190 GCA_031971595.1 Prochlorotrichaceae cyanobacterium CTOTU29312 | reverse complement strand
GAAGAGGTTGATTTTGTTAATTGAAGATTATTTTCAGCAGATTCAGCTTCTAATAATAATGCGTTCACCTTCTTCGGTGGTCACCAAAATACTGCGAGGATGGGGTGAGGGCTAAAGCCCTCATGACGACCATTAGGGGGTGGGAATAGCAAACCGGATTTTGAGGTAGTCCTCTTCCATTTTTGCCCCGGAAGGTTGCAATGCTGCTAGGGCTTGGGGAAGCACTAAATTCCGGCGATGATTGCCAATGCGAATATTTAGTTCGTCCCCGGTTTTAGATAGCTCGACCTGGCTCTTGGGAATACCGGGAAGATACACTTCTAGGCTATAGTTTTGCTCCTGTTGCACAACCCGCAGGGTGGTTTCTTTGTAGTAAACCTGGGTGGGATCTTCTCCGGCGTAGAGGGTTTCTTTTAACCGTTCTAAAGCTTCTAAACCACACATTTCCTCTGAATACAAAGGCACTTCTTTAATGGGAAGTGGGGTAAAATTATTATGGATTTCCTGACGGTATTGCTGTTGGTTTTCTTTCCACCGTTGGAAAAAGGGATCGGTGACACTATCGGGAATAATACGATTGGCAACCACCAGATCCGTTCCCACATTATACAAACTTAAATAAGCATGGGCGCGGAGGGATTCCTTAATCACCATTTTTTCGGGATTGGTCACTAACCGGACAGAGGTTTGGGTGGTGTCCGTTAAGACTTTTTCCAGGGCTTCAATTTGCTCATAAAATTCGTAGGGGGCATCCATCACCTCTGTGGTGGGCAAGGAAAACCCCGCGATCGGCTTAAAGAAGGGCTCAACGATCGGTCTGAGGGCAGCGGAAACGGCCTGGAGGGGTTTATAAAAACGGCGCATATACCACCCCGCGACTTCCGGCAAACTGAGGAGACGGAGGGCTGTCCCGGTGGGGGCAGAGTCAATAATCAGCACATCGTATTC
Source organism: Prochlorotrichaceae cyanobacterium CTOTU29312 (assembly GCA_031971595.1). Classification (GTDB taxonomy): domain Bacteria; phylum Cyanobacteriota; class Cyanobacteriia; order Prochlorotrichales; family Prochlorotrichaceae; genus JBEAPM01. Next base: position 2,242 of record DALYGI010000453.1, on the reverse strand, counting down.
GCCCTCATCGTAATGGCGCTTCATGCGGACGAGGCTAAAAATTTCATCCATACCGGGCAAAATGGCCAACTCTTCTGCCTCTACCCCTTCTAAGCCACGGGCTTGCAGCACTTGAGTGATATAGCGCTTTACTGCCCCCCAATTGCCCTCTAATTCCATCAGGGCATCCAGTTCCGCCCCCCACAAATTGGGTTTGACCGATCGGGGGTCGTGGCCCAGTTCTAGATCAAAACTATCCGCCAAAGAATGGGCTGGATCGGTGCTGAGGACTAGGGTTTTATAGCCTAATTCAGCGCACCGCAGCCCCGTTGCTGCCGCGACGGAGGTTTTGCCCACTCCGCCCTTACCGGTCATCAAAATTACTCGCATTGAATTTAGCCCTAATCAAATGTAGCCCTAATCACAGGGTCTGCAACTGCTGACAGTGAGGGTCGCAGCCTGTTGTTTACATTTCTTAGTATAGCGTTTTAGTCCCGCCTACCCGGCAGCCTGGGCAAGTAACCGCGATCGAGAAAGTCCCTGGGGACACTGTGGGGGCTGGCGAAATTCGTAGTACCCGCACCACGGACAGTCTTCTAAGACGGGGAGGGGAGGTGTTTCCTGGAGGGGACTGAGGCGAATCAGGTAGTCCTGAAGGTCGAAGGCTTCGCTGTCGATGTAGTCATTTTTCAGTAAGGATTTAAACCACTCTGGAGGCTCGGATGTGTCTTGCAGATGGAACCAGGATTGCCAATTTTCCCGCCCAATTTCATCCAATTTAAAATTAAAATTCATGCTCCCTAGAAAGGCGTACACTTCCACCAGGTAATCGCCAGGGGGAACTTTAAATTTTTGGAAATTAAACAACAAATCGGGATCCGGGGGGGCGGGGTTTTCCAGGGCGGCTTCCCAATCTTCTTCGCAGCCACCACCCCCCATCACTAAAAATTCTCCACAGGGGATGTGTAAATGGCTTTGGATACGCCCTAGCCATTCCGATTCCTGTTCAGCCGTGAGATCTCCCAGAACGATCGCCACCTGGTCTAAGGCACAATCTCCAGGAAAAAGCAGTGGCAAACAGATTCCGTCCGCCATCAGTTGTTCCACCCCTGAGGGGTCACCTTGGAGGGTGTTAACCAATTGTTCAGGGTTTAAACCACTATGGCCCAAACTGGTGGAGCTTAAAACGTACCAAGCCCCGTCATTAAAAAACCGCGTGTCAAGGGGAAATATGGTTTGGCTCATGGTTATTGTCTCATGGTTGACATGGTTGGTTAGACTTCTGGTTATTGTCCAATATTAGGGTCGGGTTTTGTGTCTCAATCTACGGCAAAGCGATCGTACTGGAAGTCCACAAACCATGGAAATGATCAGGTAATTTTAGCGAATGGGAATAAAACCCGCTTTGCTCACTAAATTCTGCCCTTCGGAAGAAAGTAGCCAATTGACGTAAGCTTCCCCAGCCTGCTGATCCGCCAGACCATTTTGTTTAACAATGACAAATAACTGTCGAGTGACGGGATAATCGCCATTTTTGAAACTTTGGGCATTTAAAGTATTGCGGCGGGTGGGGCAATCCTGGGGAGGAACTAGGGGCTCTTGATAGGGGGAAACCAATCGATCGCTTGTGCGCCCAACGGGGATAGATTTGATGGTGCATTGGGGAACAACTTCCGGGGCTGAAGCATAGTATAAACCACCAGGATTATCGGCCAGTGCTCGCAGGGATTCTGTTGTGGTACCAATGAATTTTACCGTTGGACTGAGGGTTTTTCCTTCTAGAACATTCTCAATAAAAAACTCTACCGTACCGCCCTCTTCTCGACGGCGAGAATAGGGAATCATTGCTAGATTTGGCCCACCCACCTGACTCCAGTTCGTTACTTTTCCGAGATAAATTTGCTGAATTTGAGCGATCGTTAAGCCGGGGATATTGAGGCTAGGATTGACAGCAAAGGCCAAACCATCGATCGCTACGGGAATTTGACTCAGGGTATAGCCCCGATCCTTCGCTCGACTATACTCTTGATCTTTGAGGGGGCGAGAAGATTGGGAGAAGGCTAGCTGCCCTTCTAAGAGCATTTTAATGCCACTGGTAGAACCTGGGGCACCGATGGCTGGATCGGTGTAACGCAACTGAAACTGGGGCTGCTGTTGCTGCAAAATGGGGTCTAAAGCACTACGCAGGGGAGCCCAGGTGGTACTACCACCATAGTTAAAAACACCCTGGGGTGCGGCGATCGTTCCCGTTGTCCCAGAAACC
>DALYGI010000452.1:0-3251 GCA_031971595.1 Prochlorotrichaceae cyanobacterium CTOTU29312 | reverse complement strand
CTACTGATGAGTAGGACATAAAACTTACGAGGTTTTCAGTATGTGTGGGATCGCTGGTGTCATTAGTACCCAACAAATCGCAGGGTTAGGATTGATCGCTCAACGGTTGCAAAATGCTCTGACTCACCGGGGACCAGACGATCGCGGTATCTACTTCTCCCCTACCCAGCAAGCAAGCCTGATCCACACCCGCCTCTCTATTCTCGATCTCACCTCCGCCGGTCATCAGCCCATGTCAAGCCCTGATGGTCGTTATTGGATTACCTTCAACGGAGAAATCTATAACTTTCAAGTTTTAAGAACAGAACTTCAGAGCCAAGGAGAAGTTTTTAGATCTCAAACGGATACAGAAGTTCTGCTCAAGCTCTACCAGCAGTATGGGTCTAAATGTCTCGATCTATTGCGGGGAATGTATGCCTTTGCCATTTGGGATGAGCAAGAGCAGCAATGTTTTATAGCCCGCGACCCTCTTGGCATTAAACCCCTTTACTATTGGCAATCTGGTACAACTTTAATGTTTGCCTCGGAGTTGCGAACAGTTATCGCTTCTGGCTTACCTGAAAAAAGACTTAATTCTCAAGGTTTATTGGGATATCTCCTCACGGGATCCGCTCCCGAACCCCACACCCTGATTGAGGGTATTTACTGCTTACCGGCTGGCCACTGGTTATCCTGGCAAAAGGGACAGGTTACCCAACATCAATACTGGCAGATTGACTTTCAGCCCAACCCAGACCTTGGGGTTGAAGAAGCCCTTGAAATGACTCGCTATGCACTTTTGGATTCTCTAAAACACCACTTTGTTAGTGATGTACCCGTGGGAGTCTTTTTGAGCGGCGGAATTGACTCCAGCGCGATCGTTTCCCTGGCTAGACAAGTTCACACGGGTTCTCTTAAAACCTACTCCATTACTTTCAATGAAGAAGAGTGGAATGAAGGAGATGCTGCCCAACAAGTTGCTCAACATTTTGGTACGGAGCATACCGAGTATAAGATAAGTGCAGCCACGGGACGATCGCTTTTGCCTCAATTTTTACAAGCGATCGATCAACCTAGCATTGATGGTTTTAATACTTTTTGTGTCTCGAAATTGGCTCATGATTCCGGTAGTAAGGTGGTACTTTCTGGGGTTGGGGGAGATGAAATCTTTGGCGGTTATGGTTCCTTTAGAACCGTCCCTAAATTAGTCCGTTGGGGTGAAAGATTAAATTTAATTCCTCCCCTTAAAAAAGGTATCGGTTTCGGGTTAAGCCAATGGACAAAATCGGCTAAATTTCGTCGTTTAGGTGATTTTTTAAGCCAGGATTCGATCGCTGATCATGCCTATAGTAGTTTTCGAGGAATTTTTTCATTAGCGGAAAGCCAGAAGATTGTAAGAACTTGGTTTCCTGATTTGCTACAGCCACTAGATCCATTTACACATTTATTTCATAACTCACAACTTGCCTTAGCCGATCAAGTAAGTATTCTCGAATTAAGTCGCTATATGCGAAACCAACTCCTACGAGATAGTGATGTCATGAGTATGCGTTGGAGTTTGGAATTACGAGTTCCTTTAGTCGATCGTATGTTGCTTGAAACGCTAACTCAAATTCCTCACCCAATACGCCTAAGATCAGGGAAAAAACTCTTAGTTGAAGCGGTTCAAGACCTTCCTCCTTGGCTGATCAATCGACCAAAGCGAGGATTTTTCTTCCCCTATGCCCAGTGGATGGAAACAGAATGGAAAGATTACTTTGCCCAACTTACAGTGCATCCTAGTATTACACTTTCTCCCTGGTATCGCCCGTGGGCTTTATGTATGCTCCAACACTGGTGGAAAACTTTATCTTAATGACTCTGATATGCTTCAGGCTTATTTAAATTACACTAAAACTCAGCTTTCTGAACAGTGTCGTTGGTCTGTCGAGGCTATTTTAGCGGAAAGTTACTTCCTCTGATGAAGATCCTGCATATTATTCCTTCTGTTGGCCCTGTGAGAGGGGGGCCAAGCAAAGCTATTCTAGAGATGGTCAAGACTCTCACTGATCAGAATGTTCATGCTGAAATTGTAACAACAAATGATAACGGATCTAGCCTTTTAACAGTTCCATTAGGAGAGAAAATCGACTATCAAGGGGTACCTGTCTGGTTCTTTTCTCGCTTTTCTCCGCCGATTCATGGAATTCGAGAATTTGCCTTTTCCGCTACATTAACCCAATGGTTATGGCGATCGATTCCTCATTACGACCTGATCCATGTTCACGCTATTTTTTCATATCCTTCTACCCTAGCAATGACGATCGCTCGTCATTATAATATTCCTTACATCGCTCGTCCCTTGGGACAACTGTGCCATTGGGCTTTAGCACAGAGTAAAACTAAAAAACAACTCTACCTAAATCTGATTGAACGCAAAAATTTGAATCAGGCAAAAGTCCTTCACTTCACTGCCGCTTTAGAGCAGGAAGAAGTTAGAGATTTAAACCTTAATTCTCCTAGTGTTGTCATTCCTCTTGGTTTAAGTTTACCTAAAATTACCAAAGCGATCGATTCAGATCCAAAGCCTCCTTATACCCTGCTGTTTTTGTCTCGTCTTCATCCTAAAAAAGGCATTGATAATCTTTTAGCCGCATGGGAACGAATTAACCCTCACCATTGGCAATTGATTATTGCTGGTTCTGGGGAAGAAGACTATATGAAAGCAATTCGGCTTCAAATTGAAACGTTAGGATTAGGAAAGACAGTTAAGCTGGTTGGAGCGATCGAAGGACAAGCAAAATGGAATTTATACTCTAGTTCTGATTTATTTGTACTGCCTACCTTTAGTGAAAACTTCGGTATTGTAGTTGCGGAAGCTCTTGGTTCTGGTATTCCAGTCATTACAACAAAAGCCGCTCCATGGTCTGACTTAGTAACTCATCAATGTGGTTGGTGGATTGATGTAGGCGTTGAACCCCTCACAGAAGCATTAAAGCAAGCCATGAGCTTATCCCCACAGGAACGCCAACTGATGGGGCAAAGGGGTCGTCAACTGATCGAGCAAAACTATACTTGGCAACAAACCGCTACTAAACTGATGGACGTTTATGAGGCTATCCTAAACGATCGCCCCATTCCCTATACCTCATTTCAGTAATGCAAAAAATCGATTTTGAACAAGCGATCGACTATGCCATCAGGCAAAAAAGTACAAAGTAACCATGTCCTACAGTGATTTTAGCCTTAGCTCTGTAAAAAAAGCATTTCAGTTACACTTAATTGAGCAAATA
>DALYGI010000451.1:0-3251 GCA_031971595.1 Prochlorotrichaceae cyanobacterium CTOTU29312 | reverse complement strand
AACGATCGGAGTAACGATCGGGGATGTTGGCTAGCCCATCATTTCTCTGAAGCACATCAAAGCACATCAAGCTAATGAAAATTATTTGCATTAATTTCCCAAGTCCGATATGATGCTTCTAGGCTAGGATATACGTGCCCCATACGCCTTGAATCCCCGAAAAGGCGTACAAAGGTTTCTTTTTGCTTGAACATAGGGTCATCCATTCCTGATCCTTTGGTCTCAATCAGTCTAATTAGTCTCAATAAGCTATCTTAGCTGCCAAATTTATTGAGATTATTTTTTAATAAGGAGGACTAATTTCCAATGAATCAACCGTACCGCTTGCCCGTGCTTTTGACGGGTCTGTTAGGGCTGTCCCTCTGGTTGGGGGGATGTACGATCGCTTCTAATCCGTCTGCGAATCAGCCCGCCGATCAGTCTACTGAGCAACAGGTAGCACCCACCACCGCCTCAGAGACCACCCCCGCCGAGTCTACGGAAGTCAATATTTATTCAGGACGACACTACGAAACCGATGAAACCCTCTTTGAGCGTTTTACCACTGAGACGGGCATCCAGATCAACGTTGTGGAAGGGGAGGCGGATGAACTTCAGGAGCGGATTATCGCGGAAGGGGAGCGTACCCCAGCCGATTTGCTGATTACGGTGGATGCGGGGCGCTTGTGGCGGGCCGAGGAGGCGGGGCTGTTTCAGCCGGTGAAGTCCGAGGTGTTGGAGTCTAGCATTCCGGCTTCCCTGCGCCAACCGGATGGGCTGTGGTTTGGTCTGACCCAGCGGGCACGGGTTCTGGTCTATAACCCAGAGAAGGTAAAGCCCTCTGATTTGTCTACCTATGAAGCTTTGGCAGAGCCCCAGTGGAAGGGTCGGGTTTGTGTCCGTAGCTCCGGTAATATTTACAACCAGTCCTTACTGGGGTCAATGGTGGAAACCCTAGGGGTTGAAGCAACGGAGGCCTGGGCCAAGGGCTTAGCGGCTAATTTTGCACGGGATCCCGAAGGGGGGGACACGGATCAAATTAAAGCCGTGGCTGCGGGTCAATGTGACGTGGCCATCGCTAACCATTATTACTGGGCGAGGCTTGCGAAATCTGAAAAACCCGAAGATAAAGCCGTGGCAGATAAAACAGCGATTTTCTTCCCCAATCAAGGCGATCGGGGAACCCACGTTAACATCAGTGGGGCGGGGGTTTTAGCCAATGCCAAAAATCCCGAAGCGGCCATTAAACTGCTGGAATATCTAGTCAGCCCGGAAGCGCAAAAAGTCTTTGCGGAAGGGAACAATGAATATCCTGTGGTGGCCGGGGTTGAGGTTGATCCCGTGGTGGCGGCTTTAGGTGAGGCCAAATTTGATCAGGTGAACGTGGCCGCCTATGGGCGCAATAACCCGGAAGTGGTGAAAATCGTCGATCGGGTGGGCTGGAAGTAGGAAATAGGAAGTAGGAAGTAGGAAATAGAGGTAGAGAATAGAAATAGGCGAAAAGCGCTGAGAGATCCGGTTTTTGGGAGAAGACTAACTGAAACCGGATCTCCAGTCGTGGGGCAAGATTACTGCTGCCAGATTTATATGGTGCCTGGGCTAATTTCAAGAAGTCGTTTGGCACCGCCCTCGAAGCACACCCTATCCGTTACGGTGAGCATCGGGAGGATGGTACACTTAATGATAGGCTAAAGAGTATGAGGCTTAAACTTTCATTATATTTGGAGAAAACACGGAGTAATGAATAACCCGAATGTCGTTGGTGGAACCAGTAACACCCCCTCTGGTGGCCGACTTTTTGTCTTTGAAGTCCAAGGGCTGCGCCAATCTCCAGAGTCTGACAAAAATGAGTATAGTATCCGTCGCAGCGGTAGTCAGTATTTGTTAGTTCCCTACGGACGGATGAACCAAGAAATGCAACGAATTAACCGTCTAGGAGGAACGATCGTCAATATCTTCCCCTACAACAGCGACGAAAGTAGCGCCTACCGCGCCAAAATGGTCAGCGTTGCCCCTGTCCCCGAAGCGGATACATCTGCCCCGGCTACCCCAGAACCTGCCGCCCCAGCCCCGGCAAAAAGCAAAGTCACCGATGTTGCTGTTAACCTGTATCGCCCCAACGCTCCTTATGTGGGTAAATGTTTATTCAATGAAACCCTGGTGGGCGAAGGGGGAACCGGCATCGTTCAACACCTCACCTTCGACCTCTCCGAGGGTAACCTGCGCTACCTAGAAGGGCAAAGTATCGGCATTATTCCCGAAGGTACAGACAAAAACGGCAAGCCCCACAAGCTCCGCCTCTACTCGATCGCCTCTACCCGCCACGGGGACAACCTAGACGACAAAACCGTATCCCTCTGTGTGCGCCAACTGGAGTACAAAGACCCCGCATCAGGTGAAACCGTTTACGGCGTTTGCTCCACCTACCTCTGCAACATGAAACCTGGCGCAGACGTTAAAATCACCGGCCCCGTGGGCAAAGAAATGCTCCTGCCCGAAGATGAAGATGCCAAAATCATCATGATGGCAACGGGTACCGGGATTGCTCCCTTCCGGGCCTTCCTCTGGCGGATGTTCAAAGACAGTGAGCGCAAACTCAACCCTGAATATCAATTCAAAGGGTTCGCCTGGCTGATTTTTGGTGTGCCCTACACCCCCAATATTCTCTATAAAGAAGAATTGGAAGCCATGCAAGCCCAATACCCCGACAATTTCCGGCTCACCTATGCCATCAGCCGCGAACAAAAGAACGCGGACGGCGGCAAAATGTACATCCAGGATCGGGTTGCGGAACAAGCGGATGGGATTTGGGAACTCCTCAAAGAAGAGAAAACCCACGCCTACATCTGCGGTTTGCGGGGTATGGAAGACGGTATCGACGCAGCGTTAACCCGTGCTGCTGCCAAAGAAGGGGTAGAGTGGTCTGCCTATCAGAAAGATCTGAAAAAAGCCCACCGCTGGCACGTTGAAACCTACTAAATCTCACCGGACTAAGATTTAAGTGCCAAGATCTCCCCAGAAACCGGAGATCTAAGAATCGGCAAAACCCCCACGGTCTAGACTCTGGACTTAGTGGGGGTTTTATTTTTGGGGAATAGGGATTTTGTTTGATAGCCGCGATTTCTAATCAGCAGGTTATTCAAGCCATGATCACTAATCACTAAGGATCGTGAATTCAATAAACCGGAAAGTTCAGAATTAAACCACAGAGGCACAGAGAACACAAAGGCGTTCCTTCAGGGCTTCGGTGTCTTGGTCGTGAAATTCCAGGT
>DALYGI010000450.1:0-3270 GCA_031971595.1 Prochlorotrichaceae cyanobacterium CTOTU29312 | reverse complement strand
CCCATTTACCGGAAATGCAACGATCGCTCCGTTTACTCCAGACCCAAGTTCAAGCCCTAGAAATGCAACTGGCCGCCTATAGGGCAGAGCATCCGGGAGCAGACCCCTTAAATTCTTTGTGACTTCGAGCCTTGTGCCTTGGTGGTTTTTGATTCACCACACTGGGTTGCTATGATAGCGTTATTGAACTCCCTTAACCCTTAACAGTTTAAGGTCATGTCCCGAAAAGATAAATTTCATGAGGCGATCAGGCGAGCCTTAGAAAAAGAAAACTGGTTAATTACCCATGATCCTTTTATCATCCAAATCAGTGAAACCGTAAAACTGAAAATTGACTTGGGGGCAGAGACTATCTTAGCGGCTCAGCGGCATACTGAAAAAATTGCAGTTGAAGTTAAAAACTTCTCTACTGATTCAGAAATTAGTGAGTTCCATACTGCCCTCGGTCAATATCTGAACTATTTGCAGGCCTTGGAGATGAAAGAACCCGATCGGGTGTTATACCTTGCAGTTCCCCAGGAGACCTACAACGATTTTTTTCAGATTCCTTTTATCCAAACCTCGCTCAAACGTCATTCCGTCAATCTGATCAGTTACAGCCCCCTTCAGGAGATTATTGTACAATGGATAAGCTGCAAGACTATCGAAAGATAATTGTCAATCTCTTACAAGAACAAGCCCATCCCTATAGCTTTTCTGATGATGTGGACACTGAAATTATTTGTGATCTGGAACATGATCATTATCAATTAACTTACATTGGTTGGGATAAGGAAGAGCGGATTTTTAGCCTCATTTTGCACCTTGATATTAAAGATGGAAAAATCTGGATTCAACATAATGGAACCGAACTCTCGATCGCTAAAATTCTGACGGAACAAGGGGTGCCTGCTTCAGATATTGTGATTGGGTTTCACTCACCCTTTAAGCGTCAATTTAGCGGTTATGCTCTTAATTAACAGCAGAGAATGAACGCTCCAATGCTTCAGTCGGGATCTTGCCTGTACAATGATTCTCATCCCTGCTGTTCACCTACAAAGCAATTTCCTGAGGCTGCGCCATGTCTAGTTCCTGTTGTCCCCCCACCATTGCGATCGTTGACTATGACATGGGCAACTTGCATTCCGTGTGTAAAGTCCTCGATAACTTTGGGGTTCTAGTGGATATTACCCAAAACCCCGATCGCCTCTGGGCTGCGGATGGGGTTATTCTGCCAGGGGTGGGTGCGTTTGACCCGGCGATGGTACACCTGCAAGAACGCAATCTGGTTCAGCCCCTGCGGGAGATTGCGGCCAGTGGCAAGCCTTTTTTTGGGATTTGTCTGGGAATGCAGATTTTATTTGAACGCAGTGAAGAGGGGCAGGAATCTGGGTTGGGGATTTGTGCCGGAGAAATTCGCCGCTTTCAGTCGGAACCAGGGCTAACCATTCCCCACATGGGCTGGAATACCCTCCACCTCACCCAGCCCCAGTGTCCCCTCTGGCAAAACCTGCCCCAAGACCGCATTTGGACTTATTTTGTCCACTCCTATTACGCAGCACCCGCCGATCCCGATCTCTGTGCCGCAGAAGTAACCCACGGCCACCAAACCGTCACCGCAGCGATCGGCCAAAACCACGTTCTGGGGACTCAGTTTCACCCCGAAAAATCATCGGATACGGGGCTGCAAATGCTGAAAAATTTTGTGGCGATCGTTCAGGATGCTCAGGGCGCTCAGTCCTAATTTTCTGGGTCATCCTCACCAATGCGATGGATGGCGGTGGTTTCCTGATCCCAGGGAGCTACCGTACTATCATCCTCCGTGACGATCGTGGTGGCCCCTTCCTTGGCGACAATGCCTCGCGCTCCAGTTTGCCCAGGGGCAATCACAACCCGGAGTTCACTTTGGGTGCCATCACTGACGGGTTGTAATTTTCTGACCACTAAATCAATCACCGATTGTTGGATCCATCCCCGCAACACCAAAATTTCCCCCAAGGGATACCCAGAATACTGCTGATCCCGCAGGGCAATATCAAGCTGGGATTGAGATAATAACCCAGACTCTACCAAATAACGCCCTAGGGGCTTGCGGTACAAAGCATCTGCACTGCTGGTTTCTAGATCAGAGCTATCAACAGGATTGGGATTATCAGCAGGGTATTGGGACATTCGATGTTACAAAGTCTAAGTAGGCCAGGCTAAATAAGGGGATCTATCAATGACGGCAGAATAGGGCTTTCAGCCGATTTAAAGCGCCCATTACTTTGTCTGCTCTACTTAAGGACTCCAGCATTCGCTACGGTTAAGCTCCTACTGAGATTTTAACGATGATTGATTAAATCGCTCAGGGTCAGACTCAATCCTGTTCATTATTTCCGTCGGAATCTTCCACTTCGGGAATGTAATCGGGGCGATCCGCGTCTTCCCACCCCGCCGGTCGTTTTGAGTTGTACCAGGCGATCGAACCAATCATCACCGCAGCGATGAACCCCACCACATAAACCAGTGTAAACCAGACCGGGAACTGCTGGGCAACCGCAAGGGGGAGATTCAAGATTGCTAGAAGGAATGAATTATACATTAGAGTTTCTCCGTAAATACTTAGATTTGGGTCTACGAGAGACCTCAAGGAAGAGGGGTATAGGGAGATGAGCAGCTTTTGGCACTTAAATGCGTTGTAACGACTCCCTCCCTGTCCATGATAACGGTGGAGGTCTCTTCTGTTCAGGAATCTGAGGGAGCGGTAGAATTTGCAGCTTCTTTGGCGGCTTTTTTAGCTGCTTCTTCCACGAGTAACTGTTCCAGGGAATCCCCCCAATAGGCGCTATAAGTCCAAATTTCCTCATCCCCCTCTGCTTTGGCAGACCAGCGATAGGCTACGGACTGAGGATCCACCCCCACTTCTAGGAGTTTTGCCCCCATGTAATATTCCATTTGTTGTTTAGTACGGGCATCTAAGCCCCCCTTGTATTTTTTGATGCGTCGGGGTAAGTGTGCTTGGGTATGTTTAGCCATGATAGGACAATGTTTTTCTGGATATTTTTTTCTGGATATTATAGATGGGGCTTTCTGTTTGAGATAGGTTTGAATGTTCAAGGACAGTCGAACCCACCCCCCAGCCCCCTCCCTAGAGTGGGAGTTCTGCCATTCCCTATTCCCCATTCCCTATTCCCCATTGAACCCACCCCCCAGCCCCCTCCCTGGAGTGGGAGTTCTGGCATTCCCTATTCCCTATTGAACCCACCCCCCAGCCCCCTCCCTGGAGTGGGAGTTCTGGCATTCCCTATT
>DALYGI010000449.1:0-3272 GCA_031971595.1 Prochlorotrichaceae cyanobacterium CTOTU29312 | reverse complement strand
CCAGCCACGGGCCGGGCAATTTCCAGATTTTTGAGGGCGCGGGGTTCGCCTAAGGGGGGAGACACCACCTGAGTTCCCGGATCCGCAGTCCAACTCGATCGCACCACCAGGGGCACCTGATAATTCCGGGCAATTTCCACCGCACGGGGATGCAACACCTTGGCCCCCAAACTGGCCAATTCCAACATCTCCTCACAGGTAATTTCCGCCATCAACTGGGCTTGGGGCACAATGCGGGGATCCGTGCTCAAAATACCTGGCACATCCGTATAAATTTCACAACAATCCGCCCGGAGGGCCGCAGCTAAAGCCACCGCAGAGGTATCGGAACCGCCCCGGCCCAGGGTCGTAATTTCCGCATTATCCACCACACTGATCCCCTGAAAACCTGCCACCACCACTACTTTGCCCTGATCCAAAGCCCTGTGGATCCGATCGATTTTAATCTCCAAAATCCTAGCCCGGCCATGGTGTTGTTCCGTCACCACCCCCGCCTGGGCTCCCGTCATCGATCGGGCCGGTTGATTCAGGGCGTGCAGGGCCATACTCACCAGGGCGATGGAAACCTGTTCCCCCGTGGCCAACAACATATCCATTTCCCGGCGATCGGGTTCGGGGGTAATTTGCTGGGCCAACTGGACTAAGCCATCGGTGGTTTTTCCCATGGCCGACACCACCACCACCACCTGATGCCCCAAAGCGATCGTTTCCACCACTCGCTTGGCCACCGCCTGAATGCGCTCCACTGAACCAACGGAGGTTCCCCCATATTTTTGTACCACCAGACCCATTTGTGTTCTTCTTCTCTCCTTAAACAAGGCTTAAAAATAAGGCCGTGAGCCAAACTGCCCCAGAAAGCAGATCCACCATTCCTGAAACAACTTGAATCACAAACTATATCACCTTGGGGATACCCCCGTTGCCAGGGTTCCGCTAGGGGAATCGGAACAGCATACAAACCGTTACAATCCAGTCATAAATTCTCCTGAAGGTCTCTGAAGATCGCTGAAGGTATGGTGGGGGATCTACCCAGATTTTACGCTAGTTCAAACTTGCCGAGGGATCCCCATTCATCCCAGAACGAAGAAGCGGAAAGAGCCCCATTTTCTTAAGCTTTTTTACTGTTTTGAGAAAATTCTACTCACCATTTTTTGGGATCCCCTAGACGATCGCCTTGACTCTGGATGGGGGAACAATGGGGAGATCTACCCAACTCTTTTTGTATCCAATTTAACAGTTTGCGATTGAACTTAAGGGAGGGTGTGTATCAACATTGATTTGAATAAAATCATTACTACGCCATAAAACCTTGATCCCTGACCCTATTTAGACCGTTAAGCGACAAAAGCCGGGGATTGGTTAGCCTGGACAGTATGAACTTTCTTTACGTCTTTCTATCAAACAAAGTCGAGAGTATGAAGTTTTCTAAAATACATTTATTTTTATTACGTAGTCTTTACGGTTTGTCCGAGAGCCTGTAAATTTGGAACTGTCAGAGTTGCAGTCGATTATTTTGATCCCTGTATCCTTGACTACATTTTTTCTCTTGTTTATCTCTTGTTTGCTTACGTTATTTCCTTCCATGCTGATCTCTCCCTAGAGTCGCCCCTCATAAAACCCCGCTTAACAATCCGGTGATTTCCATGTTTGCTCCTTACACTTGTCCTACTTGCTCGAGTCGTCTCCTCCGGCACATTGGTCGTCACGGGGTATACTGGCGCTGCTGCAACTGTCGTGAAGATTTTGCTGCTAATTACCCTGGTTTAGGGGTTGAGGTCAAACATAATGAGATTTTATGTCTCTCAACCCGATCGAGTTTAGAACTGGCTGTAATGTCCTAGATCTTAGGATTACGGTATCGAGATTACGGTGATCGAGATCTCTTAAGGGGGGTTTCGAGATTTTGGCTGTATGTCTAGGGCCGTTCGAGGGCAAATTCTACCAGTTGATGCACTAATTCCTCAAAGGGAATGCCCGTGGCTGCCCAGAGCCGAGGATACATACTCAGGGCGGTAAAGCCCGGAAGTGTATTAATTTCGTTTAAGAAAATGGTTTGACTGGACTCCAGATAAAAGAAGTCGATGCGAGAGAGTCCGGCCCCATCGATCGCTTTGAAGGCCGCCAGGGACATCTCTTGGATCTGCTGGGTGATGGCTGGGGGCAAAAGGGCCGGGACAATGAGTTGGGATCGGCCATCGGTATACTTAGTCTCATAGTCGTAGAAATCACTGTCGTAAGTAATTTCACCTAGGACTGAAGCTTTAGGGAAATCATTACCAAGCACAGCACATTCAATTTCCCGTAAACTGGTTCCGGCAAAAGCTTCCACAATCAGGCGACGATCGTAACCTGCGGCCTGATCCAGGGCTTGCTCTAGGGCCGTGCGGTTGTTCACCTTTGCAATGCCCACAGATGAGCCGAGGTTAGCGGGTTTGACAAAACAGGGATAACCGATCTGGGTTTCAATCTCCTCCAGTACCTTGCTATAGCGGCAGGGATCCGACCAAACCTGAGCCCGATCGATCCCTAGGTAGGCCACCTGGGGCAATCCGGCCTGGGCAAAAATTTGTTTCATGGCGATTTTATCCATACCCGCCGCCGAGCCGAGGACTCCCGTACCCACATAGGGGACTTGCATCAGGGTTAATAGACCTTGGAGCGTACCATCTTCCCCATTGGGGCCATGGAGTACCGGAAACCACACCTCCACCGTTGCCACCTCCGGCGGAAATTGCCAGAGACTCCCTGCACTGGCTAAGGACTCCTCCGGGACAGCAGCAATGCCCTTTTCTAGGATGGTTTGGGAGCGATCGGAAGGGAGCCACTGCCCTGAGCGGCTAATATAAATCGGCAGAATATCATAGCGTTCTTGATTAGCAGGATGGGACAGCGCCATCGCCACCGCCCGCGCCGAAATCAGAGACACCTCATGCTCTCCCGATCGTCCCCCAAACAACAGTCCAACTCGTTTTTTAGTCATCAACATTCCTCTGGGTGCAAGGTAAGACCTAAAGATTAGGTTAGGGAATAGGGTACAGGAACATCCCACCCCGGTCACCCACCCTAACTCTTAGGAACGCGGACTTATAACCTGGAATTTCACTACCAAAACACCGAAGCCCCGAACGCCTTTGTGTTCTCCGCGCCTCAGTGGTTTAATCCTGAACTTTCCGGTTTATTGAATTCAAGCACCAAAATCCTAGACTTCTCGTAGAACAAAGCCCAATCTCTCGATGCCATGTCCCCAGAAACCGAGAATCCAAGAGCAGTTA
>DALYGI010000448.1:0-3282 GCA_031971595.1 Prochlorotrichaceae cyanobacterium CTOTU29312 | reverse complement strand
CCCGACCTGATTGTAAAACCATGAAACTCGATCGTCAACGCGCCCAAAAGTATCTCCAGAAATTTGATTTTGAGTCTTTGTTTATTGAGGAACTGGGCTGGGATCAGGCCGATCGGGTCCAGTTACCTTTTGAGGTTGAGGGTGAGTCTTTTGAGGTGGTTTCTATTGCCCAAAAGCGGGGCTTTATTGTCTACCAGTGCATCACTCCAGAGATTCCAGCGCGGCCAATTCGGATCAAGCTCGATCGGCAACTCACGAACTATAGCAAGTCCCATTTGTTGATTTTTGGGGATGAGGGAAAAACGCAGCAGGAATGGTTATGGTTAAAGCCAGAACTGGGGAAGAGTACCAAAGTCCGATCGCACTCTCACAAGGCAGACCAAAATCCTGAGCCACTGCTGCAAAAACTAGAGGCGCTAATTGTAGAGTTCAAGGAAGAACAAAGTTTAACCCATGTGGATGTGGCTCAAAAGGTAAAGCAGGGGTTTGATGTTGAGCAGGTTACGAAGCAATTCTTCCAGGATTTTGAGGGACTACATCAGCAGTTTTGTTTGGAGATTGAGGGAATTGATCATGAAGGCGATCGCCGTTGGTATGCTTCGGTTTTGCTGAATCGGTTAATGTTTGTTTATTTCTTGCAGCGGCGTTATTTTTTAGACAATAAAGATGCGTTATATTTGCAAAATAAATTAAAATTTTGCCAACAGGAAGGCAGCAATTTTTATGAATTTCTCAAGGATTTATTTTTCGTGGGTTTTGCTGAGCCGGAATATCTCCGCGATCCGGTAATTCAGAAACGTTTGGGTAAGATTTGTTATCTAAATGGGGGTTTATTTTTACGCCACACGATCGAGCAGAAATATCCCCAAATTCAGATCGGCGATCGAGCTTTTACTCAGGTTTTTGATCTCTTCAGTGGGTATTCCTGGCACCTAGACGATCGCCCTGACAAAGACCCGATGGAAATTAACCCGGATGTGTTGGGCTATATTTTTGAGAAGTATATTAACCAAAAGGAGTTTGGGGCTTATTATACGCGCCCGGAAATTACGGAGTATTTGTGCGATCGCACTATTAATAAGCTGATTCTGGATAAATTGGCGGTGCCAGGGGTGGAAACGGTGGCTGAGTTGCTGATACGGCTGGATGGGCCGTTGTGCGATCGGCTGTTGAATGAGGTGTTGCCCAATTTAAGTTTGCTGGATCCGGCCTGTGGGTCGGGGGCGTTTTTGGTGGCGGCGATGAAGACGCTGATCAATGTGTATACGGCGGTGGTGGCCCAGGCGCGGCAGTGGGAAGCAGCAGCCCGGATCCGCAACTGGTTTGCAGAGGCCGATCGGCATAGTTCGATCGACTACTACATTAAGAAGCGCATTATTACGGATAACCTCTATGGGGTGGATATCATGGAGGAGGCGACGGAAATCGCCAAGTTGCGGCTATTTTTGGCATTGGTGGCTTCGGCGCAGAAGGTGGAGGATTTGGAGCCGTTGCCCAATGTGGATTTTAATATTATGGCGGGGAATTCGTTGATTGGGCTAATCCGGGTGGATGAGACGGCGTTTAATAAACTTCTGCCCCAATCTCAGCGTCAGGGAATCAAAATTGACCCAGTGCAGGGGAATTTGTTGGGGCCGACTTTGGTGCAGGGGAGTTTGTTGGGGTTGGAGGCGGTGAGTCAGTATCGGCGGATTTTGGAGGAGAAAAACAGCAGTATTGAGGCGTATAAGCGCCATGCGTTTTTGCCGATCGATCTTTCTAGTGATTTGGATCAGTCCGATCGGCTCCAGCAACTGAAGACCCATATTGCCCAAGTTAATGCGGATTCCCAAGTAAAACTAAATCAAATCTTGTTTACTGAGTTTTTGCAGTTGCGGATCCGCTATGAGGAGGCGCAGTTAACGGGGAAGGCGAAAAAGCGGGATCTGACGATCGCGGATGTGGAGGCGTTGGAGCCGTTTCATTGGGGCTATCATTTCGATCGGGTGTTTGAGCGGGGGGGATTTGATGCGATTATTGCCAATCCCCCGTGGGAGACCTTTAAGCCCAATGCAAAGGAGTTTTTTGCCCGCTACAGCGATCAGGTGACCAAGAAGAAGATGAGTATCAAGGAGTTTGAGAAGGAGAAGAAGCGGTTACTGCAAGATCCGGCGATCGCGGCGGCTTGGGCCGCATACCAAAGCCAGTTTCCCCATGTCAGTGCCTATTTCCGCTCTGCTGAGCAGTATAGAAACCAAATCTCGATCGTTGACGGTCGCAAGGCGGGCACGGATATTAATCTCTATAAGCTGTTCCTGGAGCAGTGTTTTAATCTGTTGCGCCCCCAAGGTCGCTGTGGCATTATCTTACCCACGGGGATTTATACGGATCTGGGAACGAAGCAGTTACGAGAAATGCTGTTCTCTGAGTGTGAGATTGAGAATTTGTTTGGTTTATCCAATGAGCGCTTTATTTTTGAGGGTGTACATCACAGTTTTAAGTTCTGCTTATTAGACTTTGAGAAAGGGAAGGCAACTCAAAAGTTCCAAGTTATTTTCCGTATCAATCCACGAGAGGCGATCAAATCTAGTGATTTAGGGAATTTTCTCTATGATGAAAGTCAGCGACTGACGATTCCTGTGCCTTTGGTGCGGAAGCTTTCGCCCGGTTCTCTGTCGGTGATGGAGTTTAAGCAGGAGATCGATATCACGATCGCCGAGAAAATGCTTAAATTCCCGCTCCTGGGTGAAACTTTAGAGGATACCTGGAATCTCAAGCTTAATCGTGAATTTGATATGACCAATGATAGCCACCTGTTCAAAACTGAACCGGGACCGGGGCGGCTTCCGCTCTATGAAGGCAAAATGATCCACCAGTTCACCCACCAGTTTGCCGAACCTCGCTATTGGGTGGAGGAGCAAGAGGGGCGTAAGGCGGTTTTAGGTAAGAAGGGGACTGATAGCGGTCAAAAGCTAGATTATCAAGGCTATCGGTTTGCTTATCGATCTGTAGCTGCTAGCACAAATGAACGAACTTTAATTTCGTCAATCATTCCAAGTAATGTATTTTTTGGACATTCTATGAATGCTTGCATTATCAAGGATGGAAGTAATTTCTTAATTAACAATAAGGAGATTTTATTTTTATCAGCTTGCTTAAATTCTTATGTTTTTGACTACGCTTTAAGACAAAGAGTAAGTCAAAATTTGACAATGTTTTACATTTACCAGCTTCCTGTTCCCCGACTGCAAGAAGGAGATCGATGGTTTAGGCCGATCGTCACCCGTGCCGCCAAACTCATCT
>DALYGI010000447.1:0-3313 GCA_031971595.1 Prochlorotrichaceae cyanobacterium CTOTU29312 | reverse complement strand
CCGATGGTCAAATGAAAACCGGCCGGGACGTAGCGATCGCCACTCTCCTAGGGGCAGAAGAATACGGCTTTGCCACGGCCCCCTTAGTGACCCTGGGCTGCATCATGATGCGGGTCTGCCATAAGAACACCTGTCCTGTGGGGGTAGCCACTCAGGATCCCGAACTGCGGAAGCACTTTACCGGCGATCCCCAGCACACCGTGAACTTCATGCGCTTTATTGCCCTGGAACTGCGGGAGTGGATGGCTCAGCTAGGTTTCCGCACCATCAACGAAATGGTCGGTCGCACCGATGCCCTCGAGCCCAAAAAAGCGATCGATCACTGGAAAGCCAAAGGCATTGACCTCTCTAAACTGCTGCACCAACCGGAAGTGGATGCCAGTGTGGGCCGTTACTGTCAAGTGCCCCAGGATCACGGTCTAGACAAGTCCCTAGACATGACCCAACTCCTGGATCTCTGCCACGGAGCGATCGAAAAAGGTGAGCCCGTTCGCGCCACCCTACCCATTAAAAACACCAACCGGGTGGTGGGAACTATCCTCGGTAACGAACTCACCAAGCGTCACTGGGACGGCTTACCAGAAGACACCGTGTACCTGAACTTCCAGGGCAGTGCGGGGCAGAGCTTTGGTGCCTTTGTCCCCAAAGGAGTCACCCTTGAACTAGAAGGGGATGCCAACGACTACTTCGGCAAAGGCCTCAGCGGTGGCAAACTGATCCTCTACCCCCCCAAAGTCTCCAGCTTTGTCCCCGAAGAGAACATCATCATCGGCAACGTCGCCTTCTACGGAGCCACCAGTGGCGAAGCCTACATTCGCGGCCTGGCCGGTGAGCGCTTCTGCGTCCGCAACTCCGGCGTGCGAACCGTAGTAGAAGGGGTCGGGGATCATGCCTGTGAGTACATGACCGGCGGTAAAGTGGTGATCCTGGGTAAAACCGGACGCAACTTCGCCGCTGGCATGAGTGGCGGTATTGCCTACATCCTCGATGTGAGTGGTACCTTCCCCCAACACTGCAACCGGGAAATGGTGGATTTAGAACCCCTGGCAGACCCTGAAGAAATTCGGGAAGTGCATGGACTCATCCAAAATCACTTCCAGTACACCGGCAGTACAGTGGCGAAAGAAGTGCTAGATCACTGGGAGCAAAGAATTCTTCAGTTTGTGCGCGTAATGCCTCGTGATTACAAGCGGGTATTGCAACACATCAAAGCAGCGATGGAAGCGGGTCTGAGCGGAGATGAAGCTTTAGCGGCAGCCTTCGAGGAAAACGCCCGTGATATTGCCCGCATTGGGGGAAGTTAGACCCGAAGCGATCGACTCAAGCAGTGGGGTCTAGAGCTAATCCAAATCGGCATAAAACCTTGAGGATCGTGCTTTAGACCTTCACCACGCTCAATGATTGGAAATAACTTGAGCGTGGTTTTAGAATAGGTTATCATCATTCAATGACAATAAGCATTTGACGAGTAATGGCTAAAGTACAAGCTATTTCAATTTCTGGCTATAAATCTCTCTTTAAAGACAAACAAATCTCTTTACTACCTTTGACAATTCTTGCGGGAAGTAATAGTGGTGGTAAATCTAGTTTCATGCAGCCACTATTATTAATCAAGCAAACGTTGGAATCATCTTTTGACCCTGGAACTCTCTTAATTAGTGGGGAACACGTTAAGTTTGATCAATTGAGTCAAATTTTTTCAGATTTCCCAGATGGAAGAAAATCAGATTTCTTTTCTATTTCCATTACGAATGATAAAAATGGTAAGGTAGAAGTTATATATAAAAAAGGTAAAAATGACAGTATAGAAATAGATAAAGTAGTACTCAATGATGAGAATTTTCAAAATGCAGAATTGAGGGAAGGCATAGCCACCCAAAATATTATCGAATCTTTACAATCTGAGGAGCTAAATAATGTCAAAGAAATGTTTGGTGATAAGGTGCAATGGAAAATTAAGAGACACAAATGTTTTTTATGGATAGAAGCAGAATTTTCAAACAAACCCAGTATTAGCTTTGGTTACTATCCGTGTGGATTACTGGAAATTTTATGTCAAAATATTTTGCATTTACCAGGTCTAAGAGGAAATCCTGAACGTACTTATAAGCGTACATTTGTTGACTCTCATTTTCCTGGACTTTTTCAAGTATATACCGCAAGTATTATTGACAAATGGAAAATAAGTAAAGCTGGTAAGGATAAAATTCGCAAATTAGGAGAGTATCTTACTGATCTGGGGCTTACATCCAAAGTTGACACTAGAAAAATTGATGCAGCCCATATTGAAATCCTCGTTTCAAAATTATCGAATTCTTCTAGTAGACAGAAAGATCTAATCAGTATTGTCGATGTTGGCTTTGGGGTATCACAAACTTTACCTATACTAACTTCATTGCTGACGGCTAAAAAAGATCAAATCGTATATCTTGAACAACCTGAAATTCACCTTCATCCCAGAGCACAATTAGGATTGGCTCAGCCTATTATTGATGCTTCTAATAGAGGGGTAATCGTTGTTGTTGAGACACATAGCTCACTGTTGCTAAGAGGAATCCAAACAGCCGTAGCTAAAAAGAAAATTGATCATGGTAAGGTATCTTTAAATTGGTTCTTACGAGATACTGAAACAGGTGAAACAAATATTTCAAGCGTTATTCTTGATGAAAATGGTGCATTTGGTGATTTTCCAGAAGATTTTGATGATATATCATTACAAGCAGAGCAAAAATATTTAGATGCTGTTGAGGCAAACTATGAAGAGGCTTAGAAGGTGGGTTATAGATGCAGATATAGCACGTTCATCTGGAACAACTGAAAAGCCTGTATCAAAATCATGTCGAATATTTTTGGATTTCATACGTGAGCAAGGCTATTTTATTGTGATGAATACAACCTTGAATGAAGAATGGAATAAGCATCAGTCTATTTATGCTAAGAAATGGCTAGCTTCCATGTATGCCAAGAAAAAAGTTCTGAGACACAAAGATAAAAACTTTGACTTTGAACAAAAAATAACTTCATCTGGATTAAGCGATCTGGAAAAGAATATTGCGCTCAAGGATGTTCACTTGCTTAATGCTTCAAGAGATTATGGGAAAACTATAGCATCAGGAGATGATAAAGCACGATCGACTTATGTTGCTTTGGCTGTTTTGTACAAAGAAATATCAGATTTTCTATGGGTAAATCCAAAAAATGACTTAGAGATACTTCTTGAGTACATGAAAAATTCAAAACTAGCCAAGGCTGAGTGGTACTTAAATAAGGAAATCACAAAATTTTAGTACAAAATGATCACGTCGAAAAATGC
>DALYGI010000446.1:0-3318 GCA_031971595.1 Prochlorotrichaceae cyanobacterium CTOTU29312 | reverse complement strand
GACTGTTGGGGACGATCGTTTTAATCAGTCTTGTTACGAGATTATGAGTCTAAAGGAAAGACCTAAGATGAGTCTCATTAGATTGTGGTGAGACAAATTAAGATTCCTAGTTTCTTTGGGTTCATTGTCCAGTGTTGGATGCTTATCGGGATCTGGGCTAGCCTGGGACTGCTGGAGACGATCGTTTTAATCAGTCTTGTTACGAGATTATGAGTCTAAAAGAAAGACCTATTATGAGTCTCACTAGATTGTGGTGAGACAATCTTGTGTTGAGATCCCCGGTTTCTTTGGTTTCGTTGTCCAGTGTTGGATTCTATCGGGAAGAAAACGGGATCTGGGCTAGCCTGGGACTGTTGGGGACGATCGTTTTAATCAGTCTTGTTACGAGATTATGAGTCTAAAGAAAAGACCTATGATGAGTCTCATTAGATATTGGTAAGACAAACTAAGATCCCCGGTTTCTTTGGTTTCGTTGTCCAGTGTTGGATGCTTATCGGGAAGGAGCCGGATTTGGGCTATCTAGTTGTGACCTTCTGTGTGATACGCAAGAGGTCAATACCTGTAAAGCTTGCAAATAAAGGGTTTGAGACCTATTAATTTCATTCTGGACTACTTTTGGACTAGACCCCCCCCTGCTGACCTCCTCCCTCCAGCACTCCCTGGAACCATCTTTAGAAATTATTTAGGCTTGGATCCAACCCATAGACCCTGGAATAGGATAATAATAGATTAATCGTTATCAAAAGATTTATGACAACAACCCATAATTTACCGTCTCAGCCCCAGGATGGGGGCTCCCTAAACTGGCCAGCGGTGTTC
This sequence comes from Prochlorotrichaceae cyanobacterium CTOTU29312, assembly GCA_031971595.1. GTDB lineage: Bacteria > Cyanobacteriota > Cyanobacteriia > Prochlorotrichales > Prochlorotrichaceae > JBEAPM01. Next base: position 2,499 of record DALYGI010000446.1, on the reverse strand, counting down.
TTTTTTGCCAGCATCCACGGTTTAGCCTGTTTAGCCCCCTGGTGTTTTTCCTGGTCTGCCCTCGGAGTCACCCTATTTTTGCACTGGCTCTTGGGCAGCATTGGCATTTGCCTCGGCTATCATCGCCTACTCAGTCACCGAAGTTTTCAGGTTCCCCAATGGTTGGAATATACGATCGCTCTGATTGGGGCCACAGCCCTACAGGGCGGGCCTATTTTTTGGGTGGCGGGCCATCGGCTTCACCATGCCCACACCGAAGATGAAATCAAAGATCCCTACTCTGCCCGCAAAGGTTTTTGGTGGAGCCACATGCTCTGGATTTTTTATCCCCATCCAGACTTTTTTGACCGCGATCGGTATCAGCGCTTTGCCCCAGACCTGGCCGGGGATCCCTTTTATCTCTGGCTCGATCGCTACTTCCTTCTGCTGCAACTACCCCTGGCCGGTTTGCTGTACCTCTTGGGGGGCTGGTCATTTGTGGTGTATGGGGTCTTTGTCCGAGCCGTTGTTCTCTGGCATACCACCTGGATGATCAACTCCGTCACCCACGTTTGGGGATATCGCACCTTTGCCAGTAAGGATAACTCCCGGAACCTGTGGTGGGCCGCCCTATTCACCTATGGGGAAGGCTGGCACAATAACCACCATGCCTATCCCCACGTCGCCAAGGCCGGTTGGCAGTGGTGGGAACTGGATATGACCTGGTGGGCTATTTCCGTCCTACGATTTGTAAAATTAGCTACCAAGGTCAATCTACCTCCTCTGCAACTTAAAACCCTGATCTAAGGCAGATCTAAGGCAGCTTAAAATCGAAGTCCCTGAATTAAGTTGATTGTGAGCCTTGTTTGTTATCTTCGATACGGTTTTTCCTACAACGATCGGGAATGATAAAGACAGTATATATACTTAGTTCTAACTCCTGATTCCTTGTATAGCTCCTGGCTTCTGGCTAGGGGCTTTTTTATTGGGAACCCGGAAAGCTTTTCAATTCCTGAGAATTCCTAGAAAATAGACAGGCTTGGAGGATAGAGTTTGCCCTAGCAGGGTGCAACTCTCGTCACTCTAAAATTAGCTTGAAGCGCAAAGCCTTTAAGTGTTCTCTAGGGAGATTGTTATGGTGTGGTGTGAGTATTCCAGTCCCGATCGTTCTAGCGATCGTTCCCGTTCCGATCGGGTCTCCAGAAAATCAGGAAAGCCCCCCAAGTTAAAACCAGGGGTATCCCTGCTCCTTCTGGCAGGTAGTCTTTTCAATGTTTTCACTATTTTAAATGTGTCGGAGGTAGTCCAAGCGCAACCGACTATTCCCAGCGATACCCCCGATCCCAGTGATGTGCGCCAGGGAAATCCTAATGAAGAACAATTTCCCCAGGACACCCCGGCCCCCAATCAATTTGAAAACTTACCCGTCCTAGAAGAAACTCCGGGGACAGGGGAAACCTTGCCCGATGCGGGAACGGGGGCTAGTGTCTTTGTGAGCAACATCCTGGTGGAAGGCAGTACCATCTACAGCGACGATCGGCTCAACGAAGTCGTCAGTGGGTTTGAAGGTCGAGAGCTAACCCTAGAAGAACTCCAAGCCGCAGCGGATGCGGTCACCCAAATCTACCTCAACGATGGCTACATCACCACCCGTGCCGTGCTGGTGGATCAAGAAATTGTGGAGGGTGTGGTCAAGATCCAAATTATTGAAGGCGCTCTTGCGGATATTCAGATTGAAGGGACAGAGCGGCTCAATACTAAATACATCAGTAGCCGGATTCGCCTAGGGGCTAAAACGCCGCTGCGGGTGAGCGATCTGGAAGATCAACTACGCCTCCTACGCATTGATCCCCTCCTGGCCTCCCTAGAAGCCAGCCTTCGAGCCAGTGACAAAGTGGGGCAAAGTATCCTGGTGGTACGACTCACGGAAGCACCCAACTGGGGCGGATCCCTGGGCATCGATAACTACAGCCCGGAAAGTGTGGGGGGACAACGGAGCCGGGCGGAAATGTATTACCGTAACCTGGCCGGAAATGGTGAAACCCTAATTGGTTCCTGGGATCGTACCTTTGTGGGGGGGGCTGATGTCTTCCGGGTTACCTATCGCCAGCCCGTCAATGCCCGCAATGGCACCATCCAATTCCAAACCACGATCGATCGTAACGAAATTACCCTGCCCCCCTTTGATGCCTTAGATATTGCCGGTGAAACCGAAGGCTATGAAATTAGTTTTCGTCAGCCCGTTATTCGCACCCCTCAGCGGGAGTTAGGCTTATCCGTGGCCTATAAATACCAAAATGGTCAAACCTTTGCGGGCAACGTGGGAACCCAATTAGGAACCACCACGGGCGCAGAACCGGACGGTACAACGCGGGTCGGGGTCTTCAAATTTGGCCAGGATTTTGTCCGCCGCGATCCCCAAGGAGCCTGGGCCCTCCAATCTCAATTTAGCTTTGGGACAGACTTCCCCTTTGATGGCACCACTAATTCCGGCGATATTCCCGATAACCATTTCTTTAG
>DALYGI010000445.1:0-3335 GCA_031971595.1 Prochlorotrichaceae cyanobacterium CTOTU29312 | reverse complement strand
TAGGGTTTTGATCAATAATTAAAATATGCTTGCCATTTAAAGCCGCCAAGGGCATTTCTGGACTGCTCGCCAATTGGGAACGATCGAGGGGACGCAGGGGAATAGCAAAGAAAAAAGTTGAGCCTTGACCCACCTTACTTTTCAGCCAAATTTTACCCCCCATTAATTCCGTTAGCCGATGGCTAATATTTAGCCCTAACCCCGTGCCCCCATACTTGCGAGCCGTAGATACATCCGCCTGGGCATAGGGTTGAAAAATCTGGGATTGTTGCTCTGGAGAAATGCCAATTCCCGTATCCTTAACCGCAAATTGCACCATGACCGCTTCAGGATAGGCGATAGGATCCGGCTCTGCCCGACTCACATCCAGCATCACTTCCCCCTGCTCCGTAAATTTCAGCGCATTCCCCAACAAATTCAACAAGACCTGGCGCACCCGATTGCCATCTCCCTCCACCAACAGGGGCACATTTTCAGCAATGCGATAAAATAAACCAATGCCTTTTTCTAAGGCTTTTGCCCCTAACAAATCCAAGATATTTTCCACACATTCCTGAAGGTTAAAGGAATAGAAATCCAGTTTAAAACTACCGGATTCTAACTTAGAAAAATCTAACACCTGATTGACAATGGTTAATAGAGACTCCCCCGCCATGTGAATGGTATCCACAAAGTCCCGCTGCTCTGGACTGAGGGGAGTTTCCTTGAGCATATCCGTCATGCCAATCACCGCATTCATGGGAGTCCGAATCTCATGGCTCATCATGGCCAAAAATTCCCCTTTGGCTTGGCTGGCCTCCTGGGCTACCCGTTGGGCTTGCTCTAGGGCTAATTTTTGATGCTCCCAGGCTAATTCCGCCAAATGTCGATCGCTAATATCATGGTAAATAACTAAAATACCAATGGTTTGTTTACCCTTACTTTGTAGGGGCATCGCATTCATTTGAGCCGTTCCCACCGACCCATCTTTCCGAATAAAGGGTTCCTGGGCTTGCCATTCTCCATCGCTTAAAATGGCTTTGACCACAGATAAACTTCGCACCGTTTCGGCGGTAGGGGGATGAAGATGTGGCAGCGTTTTACCAAAGAGTTCGGCCTTACTCCAGCCAAACAGTTGGCTTGCCCCTGGATTACAATCAATAATACGACCCCCCAAATCTAACACCAACAGACCATCATAAATATGGGCAAAAATTAAGGCATGGCGCTGTAATTCCACATCTCTTTTTTCCTGTTGCCGTTGCAGTTGGCGGAGTTCCTGCACATATTTTTGTTCATTGAGTTGGGTTAGTACCATTCCCCCCAAACTTAATAAACTATCCTGTTGATCGGGGTTGAGATGGCGGGGCTGGCGATCGAGTACGGCCAGGGTGCCGATCGCTAACCCTTCGGAGGTGATCAGGGGAACCCCCGTATAAAACCGCAGTTGGGGATCCACCTCTAAAATGGGGTGCTGCCGAAAGGTAGGGTGCTGGTGTAAATCCTCAATGACAATCAGCGTCTTCTGGGCGATCGTCTGGGCACAAAGGGAGATCTGCCGGGGCAACCGCGCATAGGGCCAGCCGATGGAAGCTTTAATGATCTGATGCTCCCGATCGAAAAATCCCACAAAAGCGATCGGTGCATCACAGAGGGTTGCCGCTACACGCACCAAACCATCCAAGCTCGGATTAGGGCTTAAAACCCGGTAGCGATTTAAAACCTCTAAACGCTCGTCGTCCCTGGAGGAACCTGGCGCTTGCACCATCATCTAGTCCATCCATATCTAAAAATAAGAGGGCTTGCCCTGGGGGAAATGCGCGGTGAAGGGGCCGGGAGGCTCACACCATTGAACATTTTGATGGTCGCCCATTAGAATAGAGCCACATCAGAGAAAACACTTTCCAGCCAGTAGACTATCCGGTAGTAACAAAATGAATGGTAGTAACCCTGGTTAATCTTTTGTGTTTTTGTTGTTTTTGTATACTCAAATCCACCCAGCATTTCTATGCCTCAGCATTCCGTTGATTTTACCACTAAACTTGTGAATGGTTTACTAGGAATTGATCCCCTGGCCCGTTTCTTAAAATCTCAAGCCCGATCGATGATGATTAAGCGGGCCGAGACGATCGGGGTGTTTTGGCAGGAGGAAGCGGAGGCCCTGCGTTGGCAGCATCAAGCCCCGGCACTGGGATCCCCTCAGCCGGTGGAGGTGGCCCCAGCCTGGCTAGATACCTTAAACCAAGTCCAAACCCAGGATTTACAGTACCCAGACTATTACCTGCGGCCCTTCCATGCCTATGCGGAGGGGAATTTAGGCTGGTTACCGGCCCTAGAGGTGGAAGTGGCGGCGAAGGCGGTTCATGCCCGGATTTGGCCAGAGGCGGGGGCGGAAGGGGATGCCTGGCTGCGGCGCAGTTACCACGAAGTCTTAAAACAGTCCTTACCCGTAGCCCCCCAGCGCATTGTGGATTTGGGTTGTAGTGTGGGCATGAGTACCTTTAGCTTACAGGCTTGCTATCCCCAGGCCGAACTCACCGGGGTAGACCTCTCCCCCTACTTTTTAGCAGTGGCCCACTACCAAGATCAGCAACGCCAGCCGGTTCACCCGGACTTAAGCCCCGTCCACTGGGTTCATGCCCCGGCGGAAGCCATCCCCCTCCCCTCAGCCTCCTTTGATCTGGTCTCCGCCTGCTTAGTCTTTCACGAACTGCCCCAGATCCCCGCCCAGAAAATTTTGCAAGAAGCGCGGCGCTTACTCAAACCAGGGGGCCATCTGGCCATTATGGACATGAACCCCCAATCGGACACCTTTGCCAAAATGCCCCCCTACGTGTTGACCCTGCTCAAAAGCACCGAGCCCTACTTAGACGAATATTTTGGGTTAGACATTCCCCAAACCCTACAAAACCTAGGATTCGATCGTCCCCAGGTGACCTGTAACAGCCCCCGCCACCGGACGATCGTTGCCCAGGCCCTCTAGCCTTGTCAGATCCTGGCAGGAAAACCCATGAATCTTAACGATTACTTTCACATCCTAGCTCCCGATGACATCCGCATCCGAGGGACTCGCATTGGCATTGAAACCGTGCTGTATGAATATCTCTATCGTGCTAAAACACCGGAAGAAATTCAACAGGAACTGGATTCTCTCGACCTAGAGCAGGTCTATGCGACCATCCTTTACTATCTCCATCATAGGGAACAGGTTAATGCCTATCTGGCTGATTGGCTCCACACTTATTACCAAGCGAAGCAGGAGCAAGAGCAGCATCCCTCTGCGGCCCGTGCCCGTCTGCGTCAACTGACCCCAAAGCAACGGCAACAATTGTTAGCTGAGTTGGCTCCCTCCATCT
>DALYGI010000444.1:0-3343 GCA_031971595.1 Prochlorotrichaceae cyanobacterium CTOTU29312 | reverse complement strand
TTAATAATTAGTAATTAGTAATTACTCATGGTTCGCTAAAAATCGGAAAAGCCTAAAAATACCACGAGATTAATGGATTTCTGGACTATTGACATTTCAGGATTTTTATGCATTGAATTCCGTTGCCTGAAAATTTGAACGGTAGAAATAGGGTTTCAGACTTTAAAATAAAATGAGCGAACGATGAGTAATTATTAATGCCATTCTCAATTCTCAATTATTAATTCTCAATTATTAATTCTCAATTATTAATTATTAATTCTCCCGCTCCGTCCATTTTTCCAACAGTTGACGAATATCACGTAACTCTTCCAAAATTGCCTTTAAAACATCGTCCGTTTCTGACTGATGTTGTACCACTTCTATATTGACATTGCGGATTTGTAAAATGTCCTGAGCATATCGAGCCACTTCCGTGGGATGAAATTGCAAGGGATCCCGAAAGGAAACCCGATGTTCGGGATTGAGAAAACGGGGATTATAGGGCAAATTCAGACGTTTACCCTTGGGATCGGTGTTGGTGTAACGGTACACGGTGGCACGGGAACGCCCCAGCACCCGCTGCACATCCTCAATGGTCATTAAGGTCTCCGGCAAGGGTTCCGCAAGCCCTGTTGGAGGGTTTCCTATCTGAGCCGTTTGTGCCTGAATATTTTCTGTTTGGGTGTTTTCTACCTGAGTCGTTGCTACCGGAATATTTTCTGTTTGAGTGTTTTTGATCTGAGTGTTTTCTACCTGTGTAGCTTCTACCTGTGTAGCTTCTACCTGTGCAGTTTCAGTTTGCGCTGGTTCTGTGACAGGAAACAGGGAATGATCTTCCCCGGAGTTGCTCTGGTTTTCGGGTAATACCATGGGTGAATTTGACTGTTTTTCTGGGGTTCTGGGTTACTGCTCAGGAGTTGGTGGTCTAGGCGATCGTTTTGGAACTGAGATCGGGGGGGACATCTTGCCAGCGCCCTTGGCCCACGGCTTGAACTGCTTCTGAGAGGTTAACGGCTCCTGAATACAGGGCTTTCCCCACGATCGCGCCGGTCACGCCTAGGGCTTCTAGGCTGAGTAACCGCAACAGATCCGTTAAACTGCTCACCCCCCCAGAGGCAATGACTGGCACGGAGACCTGGCTGACCAGATCCCGTAAGGCGTTGAGGTTTGGCCCTTGTAGGGTTCCGTCCCGCTCAATATCGGTGTAAATAATCCCCGCTACCCCCACCGCAGCCATCCGCTGGGCCAGGTCTACCGCTTGCACAGTCGTGGTTTCTAACCAGCCCTTGGTGGCTACCTGGCCGTTCCGGGCATCAATGCCTACGAGAATTTGCCCTGGAAAAGCCTGGCATAGTTCCTCCACTAAGGGCGGATTTTCTACGGCTACCGTCCCTAAAATGACCTGGGAAACCCCAGACCCCAACAGGGATTCCACCGTCTGACGATCGCGGATGCCTCCCCCCACCTGCACTGGAATGGTTAGAGCGGCACAGATTTCCTGAAGGACTCCGTGATTGGTGGGTAAGCCCCGTTTTGCCCCATCCAGATCCACCACATGGAGCCGAGGAGCCCCTTGATTGGCCCAATTCAGGGCCATGGCTAAGGGGTTTTCACTGAAAATTTCCGCCTGGGCATAGTCACCCTGGTACAGGCGCACACATCGCCCTTCCAACAGATCAATAGCGGGAATGACATCCATAGGAAGATCCAGACAAGGTTCAGACAAGGTTATTTCGGTTATCTTACGCGATCGGTGGACGGCTTACTACCGCAGGCTGCCATTGTAATCTACGGTAACCGCCCCCGTTGCCTGATCGATCGTCACTTCACTTTCTACGGTGGGGGTTGTCCAGCCTGGGGCTCCGCCCAAGAAAATAAATGTCCAGGTGCCATCCCCATTGTCTTGATAGGGTGCTTCTTCTGCCCTGCCGTGCATGGCATCCTCCGCTTGGTACAGCCCCAAGCCCCCATTCAACTCTTCGATCGCTTGGCGGGCATAATTTTTGGCCCGATTGAGGTTAATCCCCAGGGAAGAGGGGGCGATTACTTCTCCCCCAGGCCGCTGGCTGTCGTCTTGAATGTCGGCTTGGCTGCCTTGAAACCGGATGGGGCCATTGTAAAGAACCTCTACCGCCCCCGTGGTTTGATTCACCGTCACCTCACTTTCCACGGTGGGGGTTGTCCAGCCTGGGGCTCCACCCAAGAAAATAAATGTCCAGGTGCCATCTTCATTTTCCTGATAGGGCGAATCTTCCGCCGGGCCGTGCATGGCATCCTCTGCATGATAAAGCCCTAACCCCCCGTTGAGGGTTTCGATCGCTTGGCGGGCGTAGTTTTTAGCCCGGTTTAAGTCGATCGTGGTGAGTTGGGCCGTGAGTTGGTTCATGACTATTGGAGCTTGGGTAAACTCCGTCGCTGTTACCGGCAAGGCGATCGGTACAAAAGGCTGTACGGTCAGAGCGGAGAGCATCACAAGGGTATTCATCATAAGTAAAAAGAAGGGAAGGGCTGTTTAGGTTGAAGATTTAGGTTGAAGATTTGGGTCGAGGGTTTAAGTTAAAGGACGAGGTTGAAGGTCTAGCTCAAATCTCTAGCTCAAATCTCTAGGTGGAATCTTAAGGGAAGGGACTGATTTTTGGGCTATAAGTTCCTTTTGCAGGGGATGGATCAGTATATATACTAAGTTATTTATTGTTTTGTGATGAAAAGTTAACGCTAAGATCAGGAAATGATAAGATTTCTATATTAAATTATCGACTGTGTAATAATATATCTTAAAATATGCTTGGACTATATCCTTAGGATCCCCTCAGATCTATCGATAATCTTATTTTGCTTTGGATCCTGGAAATAAAGTTACCTCAGTTAATGCCCTGAAGTTCTCAATACTCCTACATTTTCTATAGTCTTTTTCATCTCTACTCAGCATCTATAAGCGAACCTATATGTCTCATTTGCATCCTGTGCCACCTGGCTCCCCTGCAATCAGTGGCACTCATCCCCTAGGGAATGGTCTCAAGCGGAGGAAGGTTAAGGTTCTGATCGTTGATGATGCGGAAGCCGATCGGGTTTTGTATCAGCATTTTCTGAGAAAGAACCAAGACTATGACTTTGAGTGCATAGAGGCTGAAACTTGGCAGTCAGGAATGGAGTGCTGGCTCAATAAGATTCCCGATATTGTTTTACTGGATTATCATCTTCCCGATGGCAATGGTTTAGACTTTCTGGAAAAGGCGGGTACGCTTAATCATTTCCTGACTTTACCCATCAGGGTATCAACTTAAGGCGAAAACTACTACACAGAGCCGATCCCAGCCTGCAAGGGTTTCAGCCGATCCACCAGTCCATTTTATTTCGCCTT
>DALYGI010000443.1:0-3376 GCA_031971595.1 Prochlorotrichaceae cyanobacterium CTOTU29312 | reverse complement strand
AAGGGCTGCATGATGTTATTACTTGGCGACAAGATTTACAACCGGCCATTCAAACAGCCCGATCCTATGCTATTCATTGGCCATCTCAGGGGGCTGGTCACAATTTGTTAGCTTGGGCAGAATTATTAATTGCTTACCGCAGTCATCGTCATCAAGCCTATTCACCTGCATTTTGTAGTGAATTTCAACGAAAAGCTCAACAATCTTATCAACTGTGGCGTGAAACCCTGAGATACCATAAGAATATCGCCTATCTTTTTGAAGTGAGACAGATGGAAGATTGTACCCAATGGTTTATATGTAACGATCGTTTCTTGTAAGGTAAATATGCCCAGAATTAAATTAAACTACCAACAGTCAGTTGCAAAAACTCAACCCAATTTAGTATCGGAGTTAAAGCATTGCTTAGAGGCAACTCATCCAGTAGGGCAACCCCTCATTTATGAGTATGAATTGCAGCATCAGGTGCTGCGAGTATTGGTTATTTGGGATAAATGGCGATCGTTCCCTCTGGAACACCGAACAACCATTATTTTAGCTGCCTATCAGGATCAACCCGATCAGGAGGTGGCCCTTGCCAGTGGGTTAACCATACCAGAAGCAGTCATGGCGGGCTTTTTACCCTTTCGGATTATCGCAGCTTTACGCAGGGGCGATCGTTTGAGTCATCAAGACTGTTGGAATGCAATGCTCAAATTGGGAGCTTCTCAATTATTTGAAGATGAACCTCGGTTATATTTTGCAACCCGAAATGAAGCAGAAAATATGATCGAAACCCTCAGTCAACAGTTGCCAGGTAGTGAAGAACTCTGGCAAATTATTCAGGATACGGGAAGTATTGTTCAAGAGGATATTTATTGATGTCTATCGACGATCGTTCACCGGATTTGAGATATTAGAGAAAGTTAGCTTACAGTTTATTAATATGGTCAATTGGCGATCATTACGGGGACAAAACCCAACTCAGTAAAAGTTTGCTGAACCGTATCTTCCGCCAGAAAATCCAGAAATGCCTGAGCCGCTTCCGGGTGAGGACTATTTTTGAGAATAGCGATCGGGTAACGAATCGGATCATGTAAGTCCTCTGGCACAGTCATTAAAACCTGCACCGGATCAGCCAGTCGGGCATCCGTGGCGTACACCATCCCCACATCGGCGTTACCACTGGAAACCGCAGCGAGGACGGCTCGAACATTATTACTAAAAATAAACTTAGGTTGTAGGGACTCTAATAGAGCTAGCTTCTCAAAGGCTTGTTGTGCATACTGCCCAGCCGGTACACTGCGAAATTCTCCCACCGCTAAATGCTCAATGGGGGCATCTTTTAATGCAGTGAGATCGGTTATCTGCAACGTTGAATTTTGGGCAGCAATAAGGACTAAGGCATTGGCCACCACATCCCGGCGACTTTCCGGTTGAATTAGGTCTTTTTCTTGCAGGGCATCCATCTGTTTAGCCGCAGCGGAGAAAAAGACATCTACGGGCGCACCCTGTTCGATTTGCTGTTGCAATGCACCCGATGCACCAAAGTTATAAACTAATTGGGTTGATGGGTTAGCCGCCTGAAATTGATCGTCAATTTTTTCTAAAGCATCCTGAAGACTAGCAGCAGCAGAAATTGTTAAGGTTATGGTTTCTCCAGAGGGTACGGCAGCGGGAGAATTTTCTTGACTAGGTTCTGTAGCTAGGGGTTGTGTAGGGGAAGTCGAAGCGGTACAGCCCGTTAAAAGCAACAGGACACCACTGAACACTAAAAATCCCCAGGAATTTAGGTGCTTTTGATCAAAAATGTTCAGAGGAGAGTAGGTCATAGATCTAAAGAATTCTAAAGAATGATAATGAATGGTTAGACCCATGCTTGTCTGAATTTAGGGCTTGGCGAGGGCAGGTTTCCAAATCCTCTTGTACTGGACTACTGGACACTGGACTTAACGTAATCCATTCTTCAACGATCGCCCTATCAAAACCAACCTGATAACGATCGTTAATTTGCATGAGGGGACGGCGAATTAAAAGCGGATCTTGTACCATTAAGTCTAAGGCAGTTTCTGAATCTAATTCACTGGGCTTTATGGCACCGGACTTGATCGCTGGTGCGGTCGGATTAAACCATTCCACCACAGGACGATCGCAAAAGAAAGGACGCAGTTTTTCCACCGTCCAAGGCTCCGTAAGCAGATTATGGACATCCACATTATGACCGGCTGCTTGGAGTAAGGCTTTTTGCTTGGTGTTGTTAATACATCCTGGTTTTTCGTAGAAAATGATGATAGACATGGGGTTGGAATTGATAATTGATAATTGATAGTTGATAATTGATAATTGAGATTAAAATCGTCTGGCGGTTTGGGTTTCTAGTTCAAACTGAAAGCGAGATTTAGGTTGGGTGTCGCCATAGAGTTGAAAGGTTAAGCTATTTTCTTCTCCGATCGTTTCTACTTGGTGAATGGCATCGGGATGAAAGCTAATAATTTCTCCGGGTTTTAGGATGAGTTCGTCAATTCTTTGAATTTGAAAAGATTGTTCTGGTGAATTTACTTTTTTCCAGAAGGTATGTTTCTCTTCTCCAGAGATCTGAAACAAAACACCCCAGGTTCCATGATTATGAATGGAGGATTTTATCCCCGGTTTTGTAATAACATTTTGAATCGTTAAAGGATAGCCGATTTCATCATAAAGGGTAAATACATGGGATCCGGTTGGAATATCCGGTGAGCCATACTGGGTTCTAACCCAATAGGAGTTAATCAGAAGTTGTCGGACTTTTCTACGAATCTGGGGCAGATAGTCCCACTCTTCTAATTCGTTAGGAGCATGGGCGATCGTTTCTAAAATTTCTGTTAGAAATTGATGCAAATAATAATGTTCTCGCAGTAAATCCCAGGTGCGGGCGGCGGGACGAGTTTGACAGGTTCCATCTGCATCAACAAACCAATCTTGGGCATTCATTGAAATACCTCACTGTTTTCTGTGGGTTCATCTAGGGGGGATTTGTAGGTTTATTTATGGGTTAGTTAGGTTAGTCCGTAGGACTAAGTATATTGAGAATTACGCCTGCCCCAAATTCATTCCGATCGTCCACACTCTGAATATGGGTCGAAATTTCGATCGCTGCTTCATAGGCTCCCCACCGTGCCAACATGCCCCCTAATGCGGTGTAGGCGCTTAAGTAGAGCCGAATGGGGGGATCATAAAAGCGTTCTCGGACAATGGCTTCTAGTTGCTCCCACTCATCGGGCAGTCCTTCGCTTGCCTGGACTTGCTCCATCACCTGTAGAGCTAAACGGCGGGCCATGGCATCGTTACTTTTGTAAAAGAAGTATCGGTAAGCACTCACTAACACTTCCAATGTAGCGGCGGGATGGTTCAATGCTTG
>DALYGI010000442.1:0-3383 GCA_031971595.1 Prochlorotrichaceae cyanobacterium CTOTU29312 | reverse complement strand
TATTAGCTCCCATTGCTCATCAGAAATATCTGTAGAATAAGGTTTTCTTGTCATGGCATTAGTTTACTTAAAAGACATTTCTCTTAAAATTCACCATATTTTTACATGGTATCGTAAATTCTTAATTATTTTTTAATAAATACCCTCTAGAGACAACTTGTTTCATAACTTAAGGCTTACTTAAAAAATCTTCCAAAACTTGACCATCTTCCTCAAAGTCTTCAGCATCATAAAGTAAATGGCATTGATGTGTATGTAAGAATTTTTCTGTTTCCCACCTGGACTCATGGTTTAACATTAATTGAACTTGATAGCTGGTCAAAATTCCTGATTTATAACCAATGACAGCAATATCTTCTAAGTGAATTGGGTAAATTTTACTCCAATTGTCTTGTAAGGTTTTAGCAACTGTTTCTGGGATGTCATAACTAATGTTAAAGTTCATACTGGCTCCTTATTTTGTACATTAGTTGTCTTATGCTGCTTGCGGGACTGGAACGGCTTGAAACTGCTGCCGAATGGGTAAAGGTTAAGACTGTTACGGTAGTGTTCTAAGTGATCCATTCTGTAATTTCCTTCTGTTCTGGGGCATAAACAATAAGATTGATTGGATATTGTTGCAGAAGATCGACTGCTAATCTGAGTAAACCAATATTTAAGGGAAGTGGATCGTGCGTGATTGTCCATCCGTCCTTTTCTAATGCCCGTTTTACTGCTTGATGAAATCGATCTTTCCTAGACATTGATGGGTACTCCTGTTCCAAGTTACGGCTCAATCAAGTAATGCTCCCTGCGGCGTTGATCTGTCAACTGACAGCCACGGGTAAGCATGGGAGCAATTAATGTCTGATCAATCTAGATGACATACAGCAAGAAAGCGAGCCAATTTTTCCGGTTTCATGTACTCCTTTAAGATTTCCAGGGCTTCTTGAATCACTTGACCGTCAGCGATCGCTTGCCAACTCTGAAGGCTGGATTTAGGAACCGTTAAGACTTGCATAGATTCACCCAAATCATTGAAAACTTCCAAAACTGCTCCCTCCTCTCCCTGTTCAGGATGGGGAATAAAATCAATCAGAGTGGCAACATCACCCGATCGTAAATCATATTCAGGAATGTCTTTGATAAGGACTACTTCCTTATACAGTTCGAGTTCCATTGAGTTTCTCCTTTTGGGGCATTAAGGTAACAAATTGAAACTGAGCATCAGCCTTGCGTTGTATCCAAATTGTGACGACTTCCAGGTTTTTGCCGTTGATTCCTTTCAAGGTTCCAATGACCTGATAGAAGTCTCCGTATTGATCGGAGCGATCGAATGTAGCAGGGTAATTTTGAATGAGACTTAGCAGTGCCTCCTTAAGTTGTTCAGGGTTCGCTTGAGTAAAACCAGCCTGTGCTAAGAGTTGAGACTTATCGTTCCGTATTTTCAGAACCAGGAGATAACGGGTCAGCTTTGCATCAGGAATGAGGCAATTTTGGGGAATGTACATATCTCCTAATGTTTAGCAACAGTCAATATAATTGCTCAAACCATTATAGATCGCCCCCCTATTCCCTACAACCTACGGCTCAATCAAGTAACGCTCCTTGCGGCGTTGAGCAGCCAACTGACGACGACGGATAAGCATGGGCAGAATCGACACATACACTAAACCAGCCCCAGATCCCAAGCTGACTAGGGGAATAAGAAGGTTAGCCGTAAAACCCAGGATGATCGCAGCCCCAATACCGCCGCCATAAAAAAGAGCGAGAAAAAAGCGAATCCAGAAGCGCACCCAGGCAGCACGCTGATCGGGGGGTGGAAGTTCTGCATAGGCAATAGTAAGATCGATCATGAGAGCCGCCCCAGCCCAAGCCCCAACCCCAGCCCAAGCCCAAGCCCAAGCCCCAGCCAGAGCCAATACCGGAACCCAAACCCCAGCAAAAGCCAAAACCCCCCAAAGCCAAACCCAAACCCCAGCCAAAGCCAAAGCCAAAGCAAAACCCCCAACAAAAGCCAAAAGCCCGTCTAAAACTAATCCAGAAGCCAGAAGACTTCCATTGATTGCCACAACGCCTGAATAAAGGGCTTCTCGGAGATAGAGCGATCCAGACTGAGGGACAAGCTGACAAGCGGTTTTCACTTCGAGCAGTACGGTCACCTTATCTTGCTCGGCATTGGAGTGAAAAATCAACTCACGGCTACCCTGCCGTTCGGTCTGGAGTTGATCCGTATCTACAGCAATAGTACAAATAATCTCATTGCCTTGAACCGTTTTTGGAGAGAAGGAAATCCAGGGATGACGATCGGGCGTGTGTGGTGGATCGTTGGGGTGATGTGCCACTTCCCAGTAGCCTTCTAAAACAGTTTCCGGGACTGAATTGCTGAGGGTGATGGTTTTGCTGAGTTTTTCCCCTACTTTGGTGGCTTCAAAATTCAGAGTGGTACAACTGAGTTTGACTTCTGGGGTTCGTTTGACGTAGAGGGGTTTCAGTGCTTCCAATGCCGTCTTTGCATCGGGGAAACGTTTTTTAGGATCGGGAGCCACCATTTGATTCAGCCAATCAGTAAACCGAAGGCTGCACCCTTTGAGTTTAGATTCGATCGCTTTTTGGTCTAACTGATTACTCCAATCCACATACTCCCCAATCTCATGGGATTTTAACTGAGCAATGACGCACACCAGAGTTAACCCCAAACCGTAAAGATCTGAGGCGGTGGTGAGTTGCAAATTGCGGGTTTGTTCGGGAGCCATAAAGCCAAAGGTTCCCATGGCCACACTGCTCATCGCCAAATTTTCACCGCCAATCCGGGCAAAGCCAAAATCAATGAGATACACCCCCAATTGAGGATCCACTAGCACATTTTCCGGCTTAATATCTCGGTGAAAAACCGGAGGAATACGGTCTTGTAAATACACCAGAATTTCTAAAAGGCTGACGGCAATGTGTTTAATTTCGTCGGGGCTAAAGCTGCGAGTGGTAGAAAGGGGTTTGGCATCCTTATATTCCTGAAGCAAACAAAACCCATCTTCCGTTTCAAAACTGCCCAAGTACCGAGGGATCCCCGGATGCTTCAAATCCTGCAAGACTTGAGTTTCCCGATCGATCGCTTTGAAGCCTGCCCAACCGCCCCCCTTGGCAAACTGAAACTGTTTCAGTACCACAGGATTATTTTGAGCAGTTTGAGCTAGATAGGTCACCCGACCGCCGCTGGGGTTGCGGCCCAGTTCGCGGATAATCTGAAAACCGTGGGCAGAGAAGTCTGGAACAGGATTCATGGGGACTCATCACGATCGTTTTTAGCTATGGTAATACAACGATCGCTAATTTCGGGGTAAGATTACAGTAATCTTTAATACTTTTTAATTTTGTTCATTTCAACAATCTTGTTAATGGTCACT
>DALYGI010000441.1:0-3391 GCA_031971595.1 Prochlorotrichaceae cyanobacterium CTOTU29312 | reverse complement strand
AAGCCTCCATCAGCAAGGCAGACATGTATATCTTCGATCGCAAGGTGGCTTTTTACCAAAAGCGCTACCAACGATCGGTCAATCGAAAGATTGTCATTTCGCCCATGGTCGATGCCCGTGCCCTGCCGGTGGCGGAACAGTTAGGGATTGAGGTCTATAGTTACGCGGATGAGGTTCAAGCTTAGGGTCGGGTTACTGCAAAAAGGAAAGGGCTTGTCCCCGCACCTGTTCATTAAAGCGTTCCTCTGGTGGGAGACGATCGTTATAAATGATTTGCCCATTAACGATTGTGACCACGGGCCAGCCGGTCAAAGACCAACCCTCAAAGGGGCTCCAACCACATTTGGTCTGTAGGTCTTCTTTGCGGACAACTTTTTCTGTGTCCCAGTCCACCAAAATTACATCTGCGTCATAGCCTGGCTCTAGCTTGCCCTTATGGGGAATTTGGTACGCTTCCGCAACGGCGGTAGACATCCAGCGCACCACTTGCGCTAGGCTGCATCGTCCCCGTTTCGCTTGGGTCAGCATCAGCGGTAAGGATGTTTCCACGCCAGGCATTCCCGATGGGCTGTTGGGGTAGGGTTGAGCTTTTTCCGCCAAGGTGTGGGGGGCGTGATCCGTGGCGATAAAATCAATGACTCCATCTAATAAGGCTTGCCACAACACGTCATTATTCTGGGGCGATCGTAATGGGGGGTTCATCTGAGCTAAGGAGCCAATGCGATCGTAGTCGTGGGTATTCAGCAGTAGATGTTGGGGGGTAACCTCCGCCGTCACCCAGGCCGGTTTATGTTCACGCAAAAATTCCGCCTCAATCCCCGTAGACAGGTGCAAAATATGCAGGCGACGACGGTATTTATTCGATAACTTGAGGGCCAGTTGGGTAGCATTCAAAGCGGCCTGCTCATCTTGAATTTCCGAGTGGTGGGCCACAGTGAGGTGAGCCCCGAAACGATCGAGAAAGTCTTGCCGACGCTGGCTAATCCGCCCCTGATCCTCCGCATGAACCGCAATTAATCGGGATCCTTCGGCAAAAATAGGCTCTAGCTTTTCCTCCACATCCACCAACAAATCCCCGTGCATGGAGCCCATGAAAATTTTAATGCCCGGTGTGGGGTTCGCTTCCCGTAAATCCGGTAGGTTTTCTGGCGTGGCCCCCATAAAAAAGCCATAGTTCACCAAAGATTTTTCCGCAGCGATGGCCAGTTTGGCGTTTAACGTCTCTTGGGTCGTCGTCAAAGGTTTGGTGTTGGGCATTTCCAAAAAGGAGGTGACTCCTCCCCGCGCACAGGCTCGGCTGGCGGTGTGCAGATCTTCCTTGTGGGTCAGCCCCGGATCCCGGAAATGTACTTGGGGGTCAATGACTCCCGGCAATAAGACTAACCCCTGAGCATCTAGTTCCACATCCTCTGTCGTAGATTCCGCCGTGGATCCGGTCAGCGCTGCTCCGATCGCCACAATTTTTCCCGATCGGATGGCCATGTCTCCGGTGGAGAGCTTTCCATCCGCTTGGAGGATGCGGGCATTGCGGATCCAGAGGGTTTGGGACGATCGAATTAGGGGAATACTCATGGGAGAACGTTAGAATCTGAAGCGCGTATTTTCATAAAAGTTTAAGCGACCAATTCCCAAAGTATAACCATCCCGCAGATTTTCCTGGGGATAGGCCACCAAGGCATATTGATAGATCCCATCCTGATAGGGGTTCGAGCGGGCTCGCACGGCCAGGGTCAAGGTTTGGCCGGGTAAAACAGGCTCATTGAAATGAAGCCGTAGCCCTGTTTGCCCATCCCCCCGGAGGCTTTCAACGGTCGCGGGCAGCGGCTCCTCTGGATCCTTCCGAGTCCCCCTAAAAGCGATCGTTTCTTCGGGAATGAGGACAATGGGCAAACCTTCAATTTGCATGAGATCCACCGCACCCAAGGCAGCCCCCTCACTGGGGGGAAAGAGCAAGGTGAAATAGTAGGTGGGACGGTAAGCCTGCGCCCAATCCCGATTGGTGCCGGTGTAAATGAGGCGGGGCACACTGTAAAACTGGCTTAGCGGGATGACCTGAGGCTCTGGAGCCGCTACACCGGGCGTACTGGCTAGGGTCAGCATTCCCAGGATCATTAAGCCCAGAGAATGGCCGAGGGAACTGAAAAACGGGGAGCGCATCAGGCAAACTCCACAAAAGGATAGGACTCTTCCATGATGGCACACCCAGAAAAAGAGGCCCCGATAGACTCCTGATTTTTTAGAACCGGTTTAAATGCCGGAGATCCGTTCGTAGGATATGATTAACAATATTAAAAAATTCTGGGTCGGGTAAAGAGTCTAACGGTATCAGCCCTCAGGAGAACTTCTGTCTTTCCTAGCGCTCCCACCCAGACAATCCCGGATACCCCTAGATAACATTTGTTTCAGCAGAGGAGGAATACGATATGGCCGGTGGTTCCACTGGTGAGCGTCCGTTTTCAGATATTGTGACCAGTATCCGCTACTGGATCATTCACAGTATCACCATCCCCGCCCTGTTCATTGCAGGTTGGTTGTTTGTGAGCACAGGCTTAGCCTACGATGCCTTTGGCACCCCTCGTCCTAACGAGTACTACTCTCAAACTCGGGTGGAAGCCCCTATTATTTCCGATCGCTATGAAGCGAGTAACGAAATTAAACAGTTTCTTGCGGAATAAGTACACTCCTCCGATCGTCCTGGATCAATGTCCTGGATAAACTTATCGGGTATGGGGGGGAGTCTTGGCTCATTCCACCTACCCATACCCAACCGCTTTCTATTGCTCTCTACGTTTGAGATACATCATGACAGGTCAAAACCCAAACCAACCCATTTCCTATCCCATTTTTACAGTACGGTGGCTAGCTGTTCATACGCTGGCTGTTCCCACGGTTTTCTTCTTAGGTGCCATCGCAGCGATGCAGTTTATCCAACGGTAATACCGACGGTAAACCCATCTGCCCCTGCGTGTACCTGCGCGTGAATTGATGATCCTTTAATTAGAGGTTTAATATGCCCTCCAGAACCCCAAATCCCAATAAGCAGCCCGTGGAACTGAACCGCACATCCCTCTATTTGGGACTGCTGTTGGTTTTTGTTCTCGGTATTCTCTTTTCAAGCTACTTTTTCAACTAACTTCAACTAACGCTCACCGTTCAATTTTTTCGGAGGTTTTCCTATGTCTGAAGCACGCATCCCCCTATGGTTAGTGGGAACGATCGCTGGTATTGGTGTACTGACTGTTGTTGGTATCTTTTTCTACGGTTCCTATGTGGGAGTGGGTTCCGCACTCTAATATTGACCAGTATTGGCACAAAGTCCCTAACTGAAATTAAGTAAGCCAGGCTAAATAAGGGGATCTATCAATGACGGCAGAATAGGGCTTTCAGCCGA
>DALYGI010000440.1:0-3395 GCA_031971595.1 Prochlorotrichaceae cyanobacterium CTOTU29312 | reverse complement strand
TTCACCGCAATATCTCTAGGCAATTGTACTCATTGCAAAAGTGGGATACTCCCAAAATGCTAGACTGAATTGGAAGACGATCGCTTTATTTCCCCGACCTACTTAATTCAGGGCAATGATAAGGGTTCATTCCTCATCAAAGCGTTTAGATAACCTATATCAATTTTCAGCAGTTTTTCTGGAGCAATAGAAACCATTAATATGCCCATAACAATAAATAAAATACCCATGATCTTGAAGGAATCTAACGCTTCGTGTAGTACAATAATCCCCAGAATAAAGCCAGCAATAACACTGCCGCCAATAATAATTGGAATTCCTTGGGAAGCATCAACTTTCTCAAGAAAGTAAAAGGATAAAATTTCAGCCAGTCCTACTAAAACTCCTGCTGTGATGGAGAGAATAATCCCGGATTGAGTAACTTTGATAAACTTGCCCTGAGTCTGTAAATAAATCAGAATGGGCAGCCCTACGAATAAAGAAGAGTTTTGGAGAATCGCCGCTCCAAGGGTATGGTTAATGTGTTCTGACGACAACTTAATGAATAAGTTGTACCCTCCGTAAAGTGCAGAGATAATAGCTGCCAACAGTGCTAAATATAGATTCATAAGTCTGCCTCAAATCTGTCTCAAAGAGAAATCATGGTCATGGAAGAATAAACACAAAGATATGCCAAAGATTTGTCTTTGGATTGTTTCCCATCGTTGTACCAATCACAAATCCTTCATCGTAGGATGAGTTACCACGATTAAAAGTGTGTGCATACAATCATGCTGAAACAATGTAGCAGCACCCGGCAAAGCTAGTGGACTGGAGGGACTTTCAAATAGCTTAATGATCCAAGGAATTTCAGAAGGCTTACTTCCATCTGAAACAAATACCTCATATTTTTTACCCAAGCTTAAACTTGAGTTAAGCGTATCATTACTCTCAATGATCGATGCCTCTAGATTCTCCACAAGAAGATTAGGCCTTTACCCTAACCTGAAGTTATATGATGGCTCACCTAACACCCTGGATTAAAAATTTGCCTGAAAAGACGATGACGATCGCTCCATCACTAGAGACCATCACTAGAGATCAATTTACCCTAACCGCAGTGTCAAATGCAAGAGATTACGCTTAAAACAAATTGAAGCCACTGCGCCTACAACTGGCCATCCTCTGGGATAATAGAAGACCCGAATGGATGTATCTGTTGGGGCTTCCAACCAGACTCAGTAGATTTAGACTCTTTTCCCTGGAAATCTCCTATGACGGCCCTTGATTCTAGTCTTGACCTCCCCGCGCTCCGCACCAGTATCCTTCATCTTTTGGATAACCTTCCCCAGTATTCCCACAGTGCCCTCATTGCCCAAGCCTTGGATACCCTGGTAAGAATTGCTGAGCATGACATGGAGCGCCTCGACTGGAAGATTTTAATTGGCTCTTTGCAAGATATGGATCGGGCCTTTGGGGTTTTTCACCGCTACCGACACACCCGCAAAATTGCGGTTTTTGGCTCTGCCCGCACCGTCACAACTGCCCCGGAATATCAAATGGCACTGGATTTCTCTAAGGCCATGGCTCAGCAAGGCTTCATGGTCATGACCGGCGCAGGGGGCGGCATTATGGAAGCAGCCAATCAAGGGGCTGGCCGGGATCAATCCTTTGGGTTAAACGTGCATTTGCCCTTTGAACAGGAGGCCAATCCCTATGTGCTGGGAGATGAGAAACTGCTGCAATTTAAGTACTTTTTTACCCGTAAATTATTCTTCCTTCGGGAAACCGATGCGATCGCTGTGTTTCCGGGGGGCTTTGGAACTCAGGATGAAGCATTTGAATGTTTAACCCTCACTCAAACAGGAAAATTTGGCCCCGCTCCCATGATCTTTGTCGATCGTCCAGGGGGGGATTACTGGCAACATTGGAGCCGTTATATCGAAGATCAATTGTTAGGTAATAGCCTAATTAGCCCTGAAGATACCTGTTTATATACCATTACCGATCGCTTAGATGTAGCCTGTCAAGCAATTAGGGATTTCTATCGGGTTTATCACTCTAGCCGCTACGTCAATCAACGGTTTGTGATGCGGTTAAAAACAGAACTATCCGATCAACAGGTAGCAGAACTGAATGACACCTTTGCTGATTTACTGGTGAGCGGAACGATCGTGAAGACCAAGGTTTTAGACGCTGAGCGGGGCGATGAAACAGAAACCTTACCCCGGCTGATGTTTCACTTTAACCAACGGGATTTAGGCCGACTCTATCAAATGATTGCTCGGATTAATCAAATGGGAGCCACCGCACCGGAGTCCACCCACCCTGAACAGAAATAATCTAAAATAACCTAAAGGAAGAATAAAGCTGGGTTCAAAGGTTGAGATATGGAAACACGTACAATCATGGTCCGTGTAGATGCTGAGACCGCAGATGCCTATGAAGCTTCGTCTGAATTAGATCGTAAAAAACTTGATTTTTTGATTAACTGAGTAACTGAATATCTGAGGTAAGCCACTGGTTTTACCAGTGCGACTCGAAAAGCTTTGAGCGTTCCAGGAGTAAAGTAACTCCCACGGTGGCTTGATGAGCCAGTTCCGTAGGAGGAATAACAATGTCGGAATTGTAAGTAGATCAGACAAAGTAATGGGCGCTTTAAATCGGCTGAAAGCCCTATTCTGCCGTCATTGATAGATCCCCTTATTTAGCCTGGCCTACTTATCAAAGTCTGTCTCATTCCAAATGGGACTGCAAGTATCATGTTGTGTTTGTACCTAAATACCGCCGTAAGGTGATGTTCGGGGAAATTCGCAAATTTCTGGGACCGATTTTTCATGAATTGGCTCGTCAGAAGGAAAGTCGAATTATTGAGGGTCATTTGATGCCTGATCATGTTCACATGTGTATCGAAATTCCACCAAAACATTCAGTTGCGTCAGTGATTGGATTTATTAAGGGCAAGAGCGCCATTGCAATTGCTCGACAGTTTGGAGGCAAACAACGCAATTTTACTGGAGAGCATTTCTGGGCACGGGGATATGCTGTGTCAACGGTAGGATTTGAGCTAGAAGCGGTGAAACGCTACATTAGGGAACAAGATATAGCGGATAAAGGAGGACAATTCTAGAGGTTGAGCGAAAAGCCCACGGTAAGGACACCCGCCCTTGGGGCGGTCACACTCATTAAGCCACCGGCTTTGCCGGGGGTGTCTGACTCTTCGTCAAATGTTAGACTCCATTTCAGTTTATGAACTAATTTATTACTATCTCTATCTCTATCACCTAAATCAAAAAATAAGAGGTTATAGATCTCTTGTATATTAATTTTATGAAAATTATCATAATGTATAGATTTATAATATGGAATCATGTCAATTGAGTTTTGAATTTTTAATATCTTTTTAAAGAAAAAAT
>DALYGI010000439.1:0-3402 GCA_031971595.1 Prochlorotrichaceae cyanobacterium CTOTU29312 | reverse complement strand
CATTTATGGCGTGATCTATCTCAAAGATATTGTCAAACCGGGGATTAAAGAACGCTTTGACCAACTGCGACGCATGGGCGTTCGGACGGTCATGCTAACCGGGGATAACCGAATCACGGCCTCGGTGATTGCCCAAGAAGCGGGGGTGGATGATTTCATCGCTGAAGCCACACCGGAGGACAAAATTGATGTGATTCGTCAGGAACAAGCCCAAGGCAAACTGGTGGCCATGACCGGAGATGGCACGAATGATGCCCCGGCTTTGGCACAGGCGAATGTGGGGTTGGCCATGAACTCTGGTACTCAAGCCGCCAAAGAAGCCGCCAATATGGTGGATTTGGATTCCGACCCCACCAAGCTGATCGATCTGGTGACGATCGGGAAACAGTTGCTCATCACCCG
Source organism: Prochlorotrichaceae cyanobacterium CTOTU29312 (assembly GCA_031971595.1). GTDB lineage: Bacteria > Cyanobacteriota > Cyanobacteriia > Prochlorotrichales > Prochlorotrichaceae > JBEAPM01. The sequence goes on along the minus strand of DALYGI010000439.1, from coordinate 3,000 downwards.
TGGCGCATTGACGACCTTTTCGATCGCCAACGACATTGCTAAATACTTCGCCATTATTCCCACCATCTTTTCTGCCGCTGGGATTGGAGCGCTCAATATCATGGGACTCAAAAGCCCCCAATCCGCGATCTTGTCCGCCCTGATCTACAACGCCCTGATTATTCCAGTCCTGATTCCCTTGGCGCTCAAAGGCGTGGAATTTCGACCGCTAACTGCCGATCAACTGCTGCGCCGAAACATCCTACTCTATGGCTTGGGTGGGGTAATTGCGCCCTTTATTGCCATTAAAGCGATCGATGTGATGCTGCCGTTTTCGTAGTATTAGCCCTCAGCGTTCGACTGAGCGCTCGCCGAACGTCTCACGCCGAAGCCCTAAATCCCTCCAAGGCTAATCCGGTAGGGATTTTGAAATCTCCCTTGAACTTGGAGAACGTTACCCAAATCTAAAAGATCGATGAGTCCCTCGCCCGCCCGCGAATCAATTGCGGGCTAATCAGGAAAACCCATTGAAATGGGTTAGTGTCTCACAACATCAAGGTTTAGGTCGTTTAGTCCACGTTCAGTGGACTTGCGATATTAGCCCGCAGTTTACTTGCGGGCGGGTGTGCGTGCCAGTGTTGCCGAATTGTCTGATCTTTATTAACTGATCATCCATCATGAAACCATTTAACCAACTTGATCTTTTCCTCTGCCAATGGGCAGAAATCCAACACCTCTGGACAGAGTTCTATCGCCGCAAAACGCCGCGTTACCTTTTCTTTCTGCTTTGTCTAAATCTAATCCTTGCCCCAGCCGTGCAAGCCATGACCGGAACCGATTTCTCTCGCCCACAAGCCTATGCCCTTGGCATTTTAGGATTGGTCACGTTTGCGCTTTCAATTTATCTATTTGTGGTCATGTTTCAACCGGAGCGGTTCTAATGAATGTCATCTATGAAGTGATTAAAGCGGTGCGATTGACTCTTGTTCTATGGGGTTTAGTCGCTGTGATCTATCCCCTGATGATGCTTACGGTGGGGCAAGTGGCGTTTTCAAATCAAGCGAACGGTAGTTTGATTAAAAATGCTCAAGGGGAAATCATTGGCTCTGCATTGATTGGCCAACCCTTTACCAGCGATCGTTACTTCAACAGTCGCCCCAGCACATCTAACTACAGCAGTGCCAATCCTCAAGATGATTCTGCCGGAATCTTAAAAACAGGCGTGTCTGGAGCTAGTAATTTAGCACCCAGCAATCCAGCCCTACTCGATCGCATCCAGACTGGTGAACTTTCTAGACTAAAAACCGCAGGAATTCAACCTACGGCTGATTTACTCTATACCTCTGGTTCAAGTCTCGATCCACATATCACACCCGCAGCAGCAAAAGCCCAGATCGATCGGATTGTTAGGGCACGAAGTCTACAACCCAATCAAGTAGAAACCTTAATTGCTCAAAATACGGATCGTCGATTTTTGGGCATTTTTGGTGAACCGGGTGTGAACGTATTGAAACTGAACTTAGCCCTAGATACCTTGAGAAAATAGAAAAGATAGAAAATAGATTATGTACCATCCATCAACTCCTTCTCCAGACACAACCTATACTCGTCCAGTAAAACGGGGTAAGCACAAAATTTTTATCGGCATGGCTCCCGGTGTTGGTAAAACCTACAAAATGCTGGAAGAAGCGCATCAACTAAAGGGAGAAGGAATTGATGTGGTGGTGGGAGTATTGGAAACCCACGGACGCAAAGAAACCGCAGACAAAGCCCTGGGTTTAGAACTGATTCCTAAACAGACGAGTCAAGATCACTTGGCGCTCCAAGAAATGGATACGGAGGCAATCCTAACACGATCGCCCCAACTGGTTCTCATTGATGAACTGGCCCATACCAATATCCCCGGTTCAATACGGGAAAAACGCTATCAAGATGTGGAAATAATCCTTGCCGCTGGAATTGATGTTTACTCCACCGTCAATATTCAACACATCGAAAGTTTAAATGATTTAGTCGCACGCATCACGGGAGTTATTGTGCGAGAGCGTATTCCCGATCGCATTCTCGAAGAAGCCGATCAAGTGGTAGTGGTGGATGTGACACCAGAAACGTTAACCGAACGGTTACTCGATGGCAAAATTTATGCACCAGAAAAAATTCAACAATCGCTCTCCAACTTTTTCCAACGGCGTAACTTAATTGCCCTTCAAGAACTAGCACTGCGAGAAGTTGCCGATACGGTTGAAGAAGCAGCCAATGAAATGACAATATCAGGGCAATCCTGCAATATCCAGGAGCGAGTACTGGTTTGTATTTCCACCTATCCCAACGCTGCGCGGTTAATCCGGCGGGGCGCTCGCCTTGCCAGTTATATGAATGCGCCATTCAATGTTGTATTCGTCAATCACCCCGATCGCTTTCTCACTAAAGAAGAAACCCTACATATTGAAACCTGTGAAAAACTTTGTCGGGAATTTGAAGGGCAATTCCTGCGGATACAGCACACCAATGTTCCAGAAGCGATCGCTGAAGTTGCCGAACAACACCGCATCACTCAAATTGTGATCGGCGAAAGTCAACAATCTCGTTGGAAACAGATCCTCAAAGGCTCGTTTACCCAAAGACTCATGGGTTTAATTCGACATAAAAATATTGACTTGCACATCATTGCAACTGATCCGTGACAGAATGACAGAATTTAACTGTGCCACTGGAAACTGTGCTACTGCTTACAAACTTAGAAGCTTTTCGGCTCTCCTGACTTCGCTGTGAATAGCGTAAATTTGATAAACATATCTGCTTTGTAAGATACTCAGGGGGTGTTGAGAGGTTCCCAATTGCCCGATGGAACAAACGCCGCCCAGTAGTTGGGATGAGCCGTGTCTGTAATACTCTGTACCCCCTGGGGATCGATTTCTAAATTGCCCCGCAGCATATCCAACTGAGTTTGTCGCCAGGCATCACTACGACCGCGACCTTCCAGGACATAATCGTAGTAACGGGTGAGGAGTGCCTGAGTGG
>DALYGI010000438.1:0-3411 GCA_031971595.1 Prochlorotrichaceae cyanobacterium CTOTU29312 | reverse complement strand
TACAATCATTGTACTCTGAACTCCTTAAGGGTCTGAAGATCCTTGTCTAATTCAGATTCGTCATAGTTCAAATAGACACCCATCCGCTTGAGAAAGTCATGGACGCTAAGACGGGATGGTAACTGAAGAATTTGACGTACTTCCGCAGTGCTAATTTTACCGCTGCTATAAGCATCAGCAGTAATAATTTCTAGAAGGTGGCGGGATGAATCTTGTGGTCGATCGTTTTGACTAGTTACAATTGGGTCTTCGATCGCGTTATCCATATCTGCGGTAGTGCCAGCAAAGTCTATAAAATCTAAGGGTGGCTTTTGGGCTTTGAGGAAGCGGAGAAACTGAAGCAGTTGCAAGATAATTGGTAGGGGGGTGGTTTCTAATTCTTGGAGTAGTTCTTGTTTAGGGGTCATAATCTAACGCTCCTCTAATGGGGGTAGTTCATTGACTATTTTAAGGGTTTCTAGGCTGACTCGCACGATGCGCTTGAGTAGATCAAGAATGATTAAAAAAGTTGTTGAAATAACTCTTCACGACTTAGCTTTAGGTGATCAGCAACGCTTTTGAGGATACTGTTAAGTGTTCCTACTTTGAGAGGACTATGGTTCGGAATAGTAATGTGATGTTCTCCGTTCCGTTGAGTCGTTAAACGTAGATGACTTCCGGTTTGGCGGGTAATTTGATAGTCAAACTTTTGGAGGGTACGAGCTAGGGTGTCGCCGTTGATATTACGAGGGAGTTTCATAAAGTCATAACCTCATCTCGCACGATGTGAAGTCGAATGATTTGAGGTTTTTCAGCAGGATCTAGGAAATGGCAGTCGATCGCATCCCTAATCATGGTTTTTAAGGTGTCAAGATCATCTGCCTGGGTAAAGATGTCTTCTCCGTCAGATTGGGCAATATAGCCACCTTCGCTGTCTGTTTCCACTAGAAAGACTAGTTCTTTGGGCTTAGGATGGTTTGAAGTAGTTAAAAAGTGCATCATGGTTTAATGCTCCTCTAGTGGGGGTAGTTCATTGACTATTTTAAGGGTTTCTAGGCTGACTCGCACGATACGCTTGAGCAGATCTAAATTGGTGTCTAGGAGATATTAGTAAGTCATGATTATGCTTCTAAAAATCAATATCGTCTTCTAGGGGTAAGAGTCCTTCATCAATGTGAGGAAATTCAATGTCAAGAGGTGTAAGTGTAGAAAGATAAGCTATGAGAGTATTGGGTTGAGATGATGTTTTGGGCTGGAAAGATGCTAAAATTCGGAAGATCAGTTCTTGTAAAATCTTAATGATCAAGCGCACTTGATCGGCGATCGTAAGTTGTTTGGCGGCGGTGAGGATTTCGGCAAGGGTCATAATCTAACGTTCCTAATCATGCAGGTAGTTCATTTATAATTTTAAGAGTCTCGAAGCTGATATGGATGATATGTTTAAGCGTTGCGCCAGTTTTCGAGCATTAGTTCAGGAATTCGACTAAACTCCCGTTGGTTTGCTGTAACCATAATCAACTGATGTTGAAGCGCTGTAGCTGCAATCAAAACATCATAGGCACCGATCGGTTGACCTTGAGATTTAAGTAAGCTACGGATTCGAGCAGATTCTTTAGCTTCGATTGTGTTAAATGGCAAAATAGTAATGGAAGATAAGATGCTAAGGATTACAGGCTCAACTTTCAAGGCTCGTTGTGGATTGAGGATAAGTCCGTAACGTAACTCCATAACTGTAATCACCGAGACAGCAATATCATCACATGGCGTTTGTTTAAACCGATTTGTGGTTCCCACTTCGCCTTTTATAAAATCGCTGATCACACAGGTATCCAAAAGATAACGCATCAAAATAACTCCAACTCACGGGGAGGAAGCAGTTCATCTCGATAAGATTCAAAGATAGGGAAATCAGGGTCACCTATATAGGATAGAACGATCTCCGACCATTGAGAATTGTAATTTTTTGGCGTTTGAGTAATTTGGCGTAAGGTTTGCAGAATAAAGGTTTGTAGTGAAACGTTGGTGTGGGCAGCTTTACGCATTAGTTCTTGTTCGAGATCTGGTGGCAGTTCGATCGTGATTTGCATAATCTAGCGCTCCTCTAGTGGGGGTAGTTTATTGACTATTTTAAGGGTTTCTACGCTAACTCGCACGATGCGCTTGAGCAGATCCAAAATGTAGCGCGGTTTTTGGGTTAATTCTCTAGGCTAAGGTTGTACTGTTCAGTTCATCTAGCCAATCCTCTAGGAGAAGATTTTCAATATGAATAAAGTCACTGGTGTTATGCGTTACTAAGGTAAATTGATGGGATCGAGCGACAGCCGCTATTAAAGCATCCATTACCCCTGTTGGTCGGCCTATTCTTCTAAGCGCCCCTTGAATTTTGCCAAACTCTAATGCAGCATGATGGTCAAAGTCTAATTGAGGCAGAATTTGCAAAAAACGATCGAGATCTTGACGGTTTGCTTGCTGACGAGTGGAGCAAAAAACTCCTTTATAAAGTTCTGCAACAACTAAGCTAGAGGTGTAACAAGTCCGTGCTTTGAGTCGAAAATGGCGATGGGCTTGGGGGTGTCCTTGAATAAGGGCGATACAAATATTAGTGTCTAGTAAGTACATTATTTCTCCCATTCTAGGTAATCCCGTCCTCGATCGTGATGGCGATCTCTATCGATTTGGGCAAAAATGTTAGTAAGCTCTGGATCTTTGGTTATTCCTTCAATGCTTTGAAATGTCTCGTTTAGTTTTTGATCATATTCTTGGTGTGTGAGATTTTGCAGTGGGTGGGGAGGAATGCTCTGTGGAGGAGTGGGCAAATAGTTGAGCCAACGAGAGCCAACCGATTGTACAAGCTTGATGATGAGGCGAACTTGATCGGGGATGGTGAGTTGTTTGGCGGCGGTGAGGATTTCGGTAAAGGTCATAATTTAACGTTCCTCTAGTGGGGGTAGTTCATTGACAATTTTAAGGGTTTCTAGGCTGACTCGCACGATGCGCTTGAGCAGATCTAAAATGTAGCGCGGGTTTTCGGGGTTGTAAGTATTGGGATCGTTGAGGATGCCGCTGTCTTTATCTCGGCTGATTTGATAGCGTTCCATAATCCATTCGATCGCGGAACGATCGCATACTTTATACTCATACGCCTCTAAGGGAATGCCGTTGAGGGTGATTTTGTTGTTGTACAAAATGGTGGTTTTATCAGCGATTAGTTTGCCGTTTTCCCGTTTTTTGGCAAATTGCATTTTGGTGAGGTGATAATCTTGGGATTCTAGGAGGAGTTGGGTTTGAATTTCTTGGAGGGGGTAGGGGTCGATCGTTTCGTAGTTGAGGTGCCAATGGGCGAGGTTGTGTCCGGCGGTGCTAAAGGGGATAAAGTGGGGTGAAAGGGGGATCCGGGGCAGCATTTTTTTGAGGTCGGCGGCGAAGCGGGTT
>DALYGI010000437.1:0-3446 GCA_031971595.1 Prochlorotrichaceae cyanobacterium CTOTU29312 | reverse complement strand
GATCATGGGGAACATCTAGGGGAAAAACAATTTATGGGGCATTCTCTGACCGTTTATAACGAATTGGTTCAGGTGCCCCTCATCATCCGCGATCCCCGTGTCCTTTTCCCTGCCCATCACCAAGAAGATGCGATCGTTTCTACTCGTTGCCTCTTTCATACCATTCTCAACGCTGCCAATTTAGCCACAGAATCTGAGCAAGCCCTAGCCATTGAAGAAACGTTGAAAACGGCGAAGAATCAGCCTATCTTTTCCGAAGCGGTTCCGCCCCAAAACGTGGTAAATTTACTGAAGAAACGCCAACCCCAACTCATCCGCGATCGGGCCTGTGACCTACCCCGCCGTGCGGTTTGGATGGGGAATCATAAGTTAATTGCTCAGGACACCGCCACGATCGGTCAAGGGGATTTAGAACTCTATGATGTCAAAAACGATCCCCAGGAAAGTTGTAATTTGCGTCATATTTTCCCGGAAAATGTGGAAGTCCTTCAGGATTGTTTAGCTGCTTTTGGTGAACAATATTCATCAACCCTAAATTTAGCCACCGTAGGGGAACGAGCGATCGGTTTTGATGACCCAGAGGTACAGGAACGGCTGCGGGATTTGGGTTATCTAGAAGATTAAATCTTCGCAACTTAGGTTTTGATTTTACCATTTTCGATCGTGATGATTTGAGACGATCGCTTCCATTGGGCATCAAAAATTTGGAGGTGAGTGGTCGTAATCAAGGTTTGAAAACGATCGTCAATGGTCTCTAGCAGTTGTCCTTGACGATGGAGATCCAGTTCCGCCAAAACATCATCCAGGAGCAAAAGGGGCGGCTCACCAATGACATCCTCAATTAACTGAAGCTCCGCCAATTTTAGCGCTAAGACAGTGGTGCGTTGTTGCCCCTGGGAGCCGTGCTGTCGGGCTGGGTTATCGTTAATTGTCACCTCCACCTCATCCCGATGGGGGCCAACTAAGGACGTGCCCTGATGCTGTTCTGCGATCGTTTTGGCCTGGATAGCCTCCAAAATCTGCTCCTGAAGGGAAGCCGGATCATCCCACCCCTCAGGACGATCGCTGCCCACCTGCGGACAGTAGCGGAGTTTCAGGGTTTCCCGTTCCCCACTAATTAAGCGGTGCCAGTGCTGGGCTAAAGGAGCCAATCGCGCCAAAGCCCTGGCCCGCCGCCGCATCACCCGCACCCCCGCCGCCGCTAACTGAGCATCCCACACCGCCAGTTCGGTACGGAGGGTTTCGGAACTCAAATCCCGGTGTCGTAAGCTTTTTAGCAGAGCATTGCGCTGCCGCAGAATCTCTTGATATTGGGCTAACAAATGGGCTGCATAGGGTTCAAGCTGAATCAATAAATTATCGAGCCATTGTCGCCGCTGCCCCGGCCCACCCCGAATCAAATCTAGATCCAGGCAGGAAAATTGCACCGTGTTCAGATGTCCCAACAGATCCAACTGACGGCGCAGGGTTTCCTGATTCAGCACCACCGTGCGACCCCCCGCCACCCGAAAGGTAATCCCCAAGTTAAAAACCGAACCCGATCGCTCTAGCTGGGCTTGTACCCGACCGGAGGTTTGTCCCAATTTCACCAAATCTCGATCGTGACTGACCCGATGGGAATGCAACGTGGACAACAACTCCACCGCTTCTAACAAATTAGACTTCCCCTGGGCATTTTCCCCCACCACGATCGTTTTGGGGGCTGAGAATTGAACCAACTGATCCTCATAATTCCGAAACTGGTGGAGGTGAAGGGTTTGCAGAAACATGAAAATAGAAATAAATTACTCAGGGGAAGTATCACTAATGATAATCATAACCAGCCTCCTCTGGAGATTCTCTAAATCCTCCTGGAATTCAGCCACATCATAGTGGATACAGATACCCCGATCACATTCTGATAGTCCACTGGCTTTTACAATTTGATCGGAAATCAATAAAAAAAAGGGTCTAGGACAAGCCTAAACCCTCTAAACTATCTAACTATCGAAACAAAGGAAACAGAAACCAAACCTGACGAGAGAGAACGTCTTAACCTTGAATGCTGGGAGCGCTAGGAACTTCGATCGCCGCTAAATCTAAGGGGAAGTTGTGAACATTACGTTCGTGCATCGCTTCAATACCCAGACCTGCTCGGTTCAGAACATCTGCCCAGGAGGGAACAACTTTTCCTTGAGCATCCAGAATGGATTGGTTGAAGTTGAAACCATTGAGGTTGAAGGCAAAACAGCTAACTGCCAGGGCTGCAAACCAGATTCCGATTACGGGCCAGGCTGCTAAAAAGAAGTGGAGAGCGCGACTGTTGTTGAAAGAGGCATATTGGAAGATCAGGCGACCAAAGTAACCGTGGGCAGCCACAATATTGTAGGTTTCTTCCTCTTGACCAAACTTATAACCACTGTTTTGAGATTCCATTTCGGTGGTTTCCCGAATCAAAGAAGAAGTCACCAAGGAACCGTGCATGGCGGCAAAAAGAGCCCCACCAAATACCCCTGCAACCCCTAGCATGTGGAAAGGATGCATCAACACGTTATGTTCCGCTTGAAGCACCAACATAAAGTTAAAGGTGCCGGAAATTCCTAAGGGTAAACCATCGGAAAAAGAGCCTTGACCAATGGAGTAAACCAGAATAACTGCGGTAGCGGCAGCAACTGGTGCAGAAAAAGCTACTGCAATCCAGGGGCGCATTCCCAAGCGATAGGATAATTCCCACTCCCGACCCATGTAGCAGAAAATGCCAATGAGAAAGTGGAAGACAATCAACTGGTATGGGCCACCGTTGTAGAGCCATTCATCCAAATTCACAGCTTCCCAGATGGGGTAAAAATGTAAACCGATCGCGTTGGAACTGGGGACAACGGAAGCGGTAATGATATTATTGCCGTACAGCAATGAACCCGAAACCGGCTCCCGAATACCGTCAATATCAACGGGAGGCGCGGCAATAAAGGCAATCACAAAACAGGTCGCTGCGGTGAGCAGGGTTGGAATCATAATGACCCCAAACCAGCCAATATATAAACGGTTTTCTGTGCTTGTGATCCATTGGCAAAAACGTTCCCAAAGGGAGTTTGCCTGTTGCTGTTGAAGTATAGTCGTCATGATGTATAGACCAGCTTAAAGTACTGGGGACTAATGAACGATCGTTTCGTGAAGATTCATTAATCACTATTTAGTTATATCGTGATTGTTAATTTTGGTCAAGGGGCTACCCTAAAAATTTTTTTTCAAATGCCTGCACATCACCTCCTGCACATCCCTAAAAAAACCGCTGAAACTCAAGCAGGAAGGGGCCCGCCCCTCTTTTCACCACGATCGTTCCGCCCCCACGGAGGAAGAGACTGGGTTTCTGTGGAAAGGCTTAACTTTTCAGTACCCGGCTCAGTACAATATTGAGAAGATCAAGTTTAAAAGATCACCGTTGAAAGACCGCTGACAGACCGCTG
>DALYGI010000436.1:1287-3455 GCA_031971595.1 Prochlorotrichaceae cyanobacterium CTOTU29312 | reverse complement strand
TAGGGCTTTCAGCCGATTTAAAGCGCCCATTACTTTGTCTGATCTACTTAGAGATCACCTTGAGATCTAAGAAGCCGGAACTCCAGGGGGATCCGATCGCTTCAACTCTCATTGTTTATCCTACTTGGAGAAAATCATATCATCCGCAGGGGGCAGGGGAGTTTGGGATGGGGGCGTTTGAGTTCTACCCCCTTCCGAGTTTCCAGTTCCGACTTCCCCCTCTTCTCCCTTAAACTAGAGGCGTTCTTGAGGAGGCAGCTTTCAAATGAGTAAGGTTCGCAATTGGCTGGTAGGGATCGGCGCGATCGTTTTGGTGTTAGGGGGGGCCGGAGGTGCCTATTGGTACTTCAAAATTTTTCGGGAACCCTCTCCCCAGGCGCGGATGTTGGGGGCGGCGGATTTGGTGCCGGATCAGGCGTTAATGGCTACGTTTGTGTCTACCGATGAAACCCAGTGGTCTGGGATCGATCGTTTGGGATCTGCGGCTCAAGATTTGCTGAAGGAACGGGTGGCGGCCCTGCAAACGGGGGTGCTGCAAGGGAGTAATTTGTCCTATGAGGAAGATTTAGCCCCTTGGGTGGATGGGGTGATGGTGTCGGTGTTGCCGCCCACGGAGGTGAAGCCTGACCCTACGGCTGAGTCTAGGGAACCTACTTTAGAACCGACTACGGAACCCGGTGCTAACCCTGGCGGAGAAGCCAATACGGAGGAACCTAGCCCAGAGGGGAGTCCTGATACCCAAGTCGCTACAGAAACAAATGTACTGATGATTATGGGAATTAAGGATAAGTTGCGGGCGTTGGAATTTGCTCAGAAAATGCGCTCCCAGCCCGGTATCACCCTAGAAGGCTTTGACTACCAAGGGATAGAGGTCAATAAGCTCACCCAGGGGGGAGAGGATGCCTACAGCGCGGTTTTAGGGGATTATGTGGTGTTTTCACCTCAACGGCGATCGGTGGAGTGGGCGATCGAAACGGCGAAGGGGGGGCAGTCACTTCGGGATCAACCGGGGGCGGCCAGTGCTTTACAGGGGGCTTTAGATCTGGAAAATCCGGTGATGCAAGTCTATATTCCTGATTATGCGGGTTTGGTGAACCAAATTTTGGCGGAAAATGAGGGAGCCGCACCCCTGAGCCCTAGCCTGCGGGAGCAGTTGGCGGTGTTGGATAATGTGGTGGCGGGGATCAGTTTAGAGGAGACGGGGCTGCGGTTGAGGGCGTTAGTGAAACTGGAGAATCAGACTTCTCTATTTAGTTATCGCACCGCACCGGGCCAGGTGTTGAACTTTTTACCGGGAGACACTTTGGGGCTGATTAGTGGCCAGGATCCCCAGTCCCTCTGGCAAAATCTGGTGGCGGAGTCCGAGAATAATCCCGATGTGGCGGTGGTGGTGGAAGGGCTTAAGCGCCAGTTAACTCAGTTGCAATTAGATTTGGAGCAGGATGTTTTAAGTTGGATGACGGGGGAATTTGTGGTGGCGGCGTTGCCCAACCCTCCAGGTCAGGGGATTTTAGGGTCTTTGGGAGTGGCCGGAGCGATCGTTTTGGATAGTGGGGATCCAGAGCGGGCGAACCAAACTTTGGGTAAACTGGATGGACTGGTGGAGGGGAACCTCACGGTGGAGAAAGCGGAAACGGAGGGCAAGGCGGTGACCTACTGGCGTTTGCCCCAGGGGATTTTTAATAATCAAACCTTTTTGGGGTATGGTTGGCTCTCCTCGAATACCCTTTTTGTGGCCTTAGGAGATGCAGCGATCGATAGTTTACTGAAGCCCGCTACGCCTCGACTGAATGACACTCCAGAGTTTCAGTCCCTCACCAGTACCTTGCCCAAAACCAATGGCGGTTACTTTTACTTCAAGGTGGCGGATGTGGCCACTATTACCAGTTTAGCCCCCATCGGTAGCCAGTTTGAGCGTTTGCCCCAGGAAACTCAAACCCTAGTACAAGCGATCGATAGTGTGGGGATTACCACGTCCCAACCCAGTAACGATCTCAATCAGGTGGATGTATTTCTTCAGTTTGCCCCGCCGTAGCCCCCCTCGTCGCCCCAGTAAGTTCCCGTAGGATGTGTTAGCGATAGCGTAACGCATCAAAGCCTGACTCTGTGGTGCGTTACGGCTACCTGACTCTGCGGTGCGTTACGGCTTTGCCTAACGCACCCTACAA
>DALYGI010000436.1:0-1187 GCA_031971595.1 Prochlorotrichaceae cyanobacterium CTOTU29312 | reverse complement strand
GTTACGGCTACCTGACTCTGCGGTGCGTTACGGCTTTGCCTAACGCACCCTACAAGTTGCTACAAGTTGCTCTTCTGAAGTTGATGGATGGTATGGATTTCCCTGATCAGTGTTCTCATTCAGACCCTCATTTCACCCCTAATCTAGACCCCTCTGCTTCCCCAGTACGGAGCGATCGGGCGGTGCGCTGGCGTTTAATTTTGGGCACGGGTTCTGAGGGGGCCTGTGGGGTAGGGTTGTCTGCCCAGGAACAGGCGATCGATACTGCGATCGGTTTTCTCTACGATCGGGAGGCTCAGGGGCGCAATATCCGCCAACGGGGAGAAAAACAGCACTCCAGCGATCGTCAGGGGGGCTCGGAGGGATCTCAATTGACGGTGCCGGACTGGATCAACCAAATCCATGCCCTGTTTCCCCAGAAGACGATCGAGCGGCTGGAAAAAGATGCCCTCGATCGGTACCAGTTGGAGGAAATGGTCACCAATCCCGATCTGTTGAGCCGGGCTCAGCCCAGTGAAACCCTCCTTAAGGCAATTCTGCGGACGAAGCATTTAATGAATCCCCAGGTGTTGCAACTGGCTAGGGATTTGGTACGCAAAACCATTGCCGCCCTGATGGAAAAACTCGCCCGTCCGGTGCAGTCTCCCTTTTGGGGGACTTTGAATCGTCGCCAACGATCGCTCCTGAAAATTGCTAAAAACTTTGATGCCAAAACCACCATTCAGCGCAACCTCAAACACTACAACCCCCAACGCCAACAACTCCTGATTCAAACCCCCTATTTCTCCTCCCGCCAACGGCGACAGGTGGATCGCTGGCAAATTATGATTGTGGTGGATCAGTCCGGCAGTATGGTAGACAGTGTGATTCATGCCGCTGTCACCGCTGCCATCTTTTTTGGGATTCCCAGCCTCAAACCCCACCTTATTCTCTTTGACACGGCGATCGTGGATGTGACGGACTACTGCACCGATCCGGTGGAAACCCTGATGAAAGTCCAGTTAGGGGGTGGTACCAATATTGCCCAAGCCCTGCACTATGCCAGCACCCTCGTCACCAATCCCCGCAAAACGATCGTGGTGCTGATTACAGACTTTTATGAAGGGGGATCCCCCGCCGCCCTCTTTGCCATAACCCGCCAACTGGTGGAAAGTGGCGTGCTGCTGTTGGGACTGGTGGCCCTGGAT
>DALYGI010000435.1:0-3470 GCA_031971595.1 Prochlorotrichaceae cyanobacterium CTOTU29312 | reverse complement strand
CTGCTCTAAGCGCCGGGCCATCAACTCCGCATCCTGTGCCGGTGCCCGAAGCGATCGTTCTGACCCATATTGATTAATGCCAATGACCAGCGCAGTCCGCACCATCAGAAATTCCCCAGCGCCCTACGGATCTCAGGTTACTATAAAATCAAGCCTGTTTTCTCCCTACCAAAATCCATGAGTCCACAACTTGAAGCCGTTTTACAAAGTATTGCCCAACTCAGTTCACCGGAAAAGTTAGAGGTGATTCGCTATATTGCCGAACAACTTAAACAGCAGACTGAACTAGAAGCTCCTGTTAAAAGAACCTGGCGAGAATTGAGAGGTATTGCTCCCAATATTCTCAGAGGGCAGGACGCTCAGACCTGGGTCACCCAGCAACGCAATGAATGGAGCGATCGGGAAACGGTTTTAAACAGGTTCAACGCTCATGAAACTTAAGGTAGCTTTGCAAGGGGTTCAACGTCTTTTTCTCGATACCGCCCCCGTCATTTACTACATCGATCGTAATCCCACATACTTCACCATTGTGGATGCCCTTTTTGAAGCGATCGACTCCCACAATATTCAAGCCGTGACCTCTCCGATTACTCTGGCAGAATGCTTGATCCTGCCCATTCATCAGAACGATCGGACTCAGCAGGAATTATTTAGCGACTTGTTAACCTCTCCCGACACCGCCGAGTTTATTTGTACAAATGCAGCTATTGCTCGTCAAGCTGCGAATCTGCGCGTTAAGTACAACCTGAAACTGCCGGATGCTCTACAAATTGCCACAGCGATCGTTGCTCAGTGCAATGCATTTTTGACTAATGATATAGCACTTAAACGAATTTCCGAAGTGACTATTTTTGTCCTTGAAGAACTCCAACCTTAGATCTCAGGTTACGATGGAACTCAATCTCACTTTTTATCTTGTATGTCTAAACTTCAGCCCCTCCTTCTGGATAATGGCCAAATCATCTTGGTGGCCACAACCCCTAACGCGATCGATACATCAGCCCTTCAGCAAGCGGAACCTCCAACTCCAACCGCCGAAGAAGCAATGGATTTGCCTGAACCCACCCGCACCTTTATTCCTCCTGATGAGAACCCATCCTGCTCTAAGCGCCGGGCCATTAACTCCGCATCCCATGCCGGTGCATGAAGCGATCGTTCTGACCCATATTGATTAATGCCAATGACCAGCGCAGTCCGCACCATCAGAAATTCCCCAGCGCCCTACGGATCTCAGGTTACTATAAAATCAAGCCTGTTTTCTCCCTACCAAAATCCATGAGTCCACAACTTGAAGCCGTTTTACAAAGTATTGCCCAACTCAGTTCACCGGAAAAGTTAGAGGTGATTCGCTATATTGCCGAACAACTTAAACAGCAGACTGAACTAGAAGCTCCTGTTAAAAGAACCTGGCGAGAATTGAGAGGTATTGCTCCCAATATTCTCAGAGGGCAGGACGCTCAGACCTGGGTCACCCAGCAACGCAATGAATGGAGCGATCGGGAAACGGTTTTAAACAGGTTCAACGCTCATGAAACTTAAGGTAGCTTTGCAAGGGGTTCAACGTCTTTTTCTCGATACCGCCCCCGTCATTTACTACATCGATCGTAATCCCACATACTTCACCATTGTGGATGCCCTTTTTGAAGCGATCGACTCCCACAATATTCAAGCCGTGACCTCTCCGATTACTCTGGCAGAATGCTTGATCCTGCCCATTCATCAGAACGATCGGACTCAGCAGGAATTATTTAGCGACTTGTTAACCTCTCCCGACACCGCCGAGTTTATTTGTACAAATGCAGCTATTGCTCGTCAAGCTGCGAATCTGCGCGTTAAGTACAACCTGAAACTGCCGGATGCTCTACAAATTGCCACAGCGATCGTTGCTCAGTGCAATGCATTTTTGACTAATGATATAGCACTTAAACGAATTTCCGAAGTGACTATTTTTGTCCTTGAAGAACTCCAACCTTAGATCTCAGGTTACGATGGAACTCAATCTCACTTTTTATCTTGTATGTCTAAACTTCAGCCCCTCCTTCTGGATAATGGCCAAATCATCTTGGTGGCCACAACCCCTAACGCGATCGATACATCAGCCCTTCAGCAAGCGGAACCTCCAACTCCAACCGCCGAAGAAGCAATGGATTTGCCTGAACCCACCCGCACCTTTATTCCTCCTGATGAGGTAACAGAAGCGATCGATTTCCCCCGATCGAAAGATTTCAAAAGCGTGGCTCAAAAAGTTCAGCAAGTGATGACCACACCGATCGCTTTACCGAAGCTTGAAGCACCCAAACTGGATTCAGAAGCCCTGAAAAAAGCAGCAACTCAGACCGTTGGGGATCTCGTCCAGGGCTATACTGGTTATCTCCTCAATAGCCTCCAAGCAGTGGCCACAACCCATGTTGGTATCAGTAAAGTTACCCTAGAATTTGGGGTGGATTTGGAATTTGACACCGGCATTCCCTATATTGCCTCCAGTGCGATCGGTAGTAGTGTTAAGGTAACGGTAGAATGTGACTTGCAGCAGTCTTCCCAATCTTAAACCCAATTTTTAGACGGGTCTATTAACGATCGTTGTTTTGAGTTATGCCTAATATTTTGCGAACAGGCCCTTATCGGTTTTATTTTTATAGCCATGAGCCAAACGAACCACCCCATATCCACGCCGATCGAGATTCCTTATCTGCCAAGTTTTGGTTACAACCTGTAGCAGTAGCAAAGAACATGGGTTTTAGCAGTAAAGAACTTAAAAAAATTACAATCCTTAGTTGAAGATCACCAAACTTTATTTTTGGAGAAATGGCATGAATACTTTAGCAATCCAGGTTGATGAACGGGTCAAAACCGTTTCCTTTACCGATCGAACAATCAGCGTGACTTTGATGGACGATCGCGTCATTACCGTCCCCCTAATTTGGTATCCACGATTGTTAAAAGGAACTCCAGAACAACGGAATAACTGGGAAATTTGCGGGGGTGGCTATGGACTACACTGGGAGGAATTAGATGAGGATTTAAGCACGGAAGGAATGTTGCGAGGCGCTCCTGCACCAGGGGCAATCAAGATTCTCAGTTAATTTTCTTTGAATCATTAATACTTGGTCTTGCAAGTCCATTAACAATCGCTATTAAAGCAATGGGGAAAAAGCGCGACACTAAACAAATTGATTCCATTGCCCGTCGCTGTCACATGACTAAATCTCAGCGTAGACGCTTCAGGGAATTCATAGAGCAGGAGAAACGGGACGGCAACCGTGGAACCTTAAATGAAAAGGGAGGTTTTACTTATAGCGAACTCAAGCAAAAAGCCCAAGAATTTCTGGAGGATTACTAAAATTATGGTTAAATCTTTACCACGATCGCCTTCATCTGAACTTTAAAAAAATCATATACCTGCAATTGTCAATCAATTAGTTCAGTCTTTAATTAAAGAAAATTGCACCCAAGTTCACTTTAGTTATGGA
>DALYGI010000434.1:0-3493 GCA_031971595.1 Prochlorotrichaceae cyanobacterium CTOTU29312 | reverse complement strand
CAGGCACCCCCATCAGGATCGAAAACCACACCGGAACGATCGTTTCTGTACCCTTCGTTCGTCATCCAGAGGAAGTAGTTAGTGATTAGTGATTAGTGAGTAGTGATTAGTGATCAGTGATTAGCTGAAGTAGGTCAACACACCAAAAAAATTCAAACCCATTCCCTATTCCCCATTCCCTATTCCCCATTCCCATGCCCCACCCCACGATCGCTGCCATTATTTGCACCCACAATCGAGCTAGTTATTTAGGAGCGGCTATTGATAGTTTGCTCTCTCAAGATTGTGAAGATTATGAAATTTTAGTGGTGGATAATGCCTCCACTGATCAAACCGTAGAGATTGTAAAGGCTCGATCCCATACGGAGCGCGGCCAAGCCTGTTTACGGTATGTTTATGAACCTACCTTAGGGTTATCTGTGGCCCGCAATCGGGGAGCAGCGGAAACGACTGCGACAATTTTGGCCTATTTGGATGATGATGCGGAAGCTAGCCCCCAATGGCTGAGAGTGTTACAAACTGCCTATGCCCAGCAAGATTCCCTGGCCATTGCCGGGGGACGGGTGGATCTGCGCTGGCCCCCTGGCCGTACCGCCCCCCCTTGGATGTCTCAAGAATTAATGTCTGCTTTAGGAATCATGAATTTAGGGGATACTCCGGTGGCGATTACCAGCCCAAACCTAACTCCTAGGGGTGTAAATTATTCCATTCGGCGCAGCTTTTTAGAATCTGTGGGGGGGGTTGATCCCAGTTTAGGCCGGGTGGGCAAAAAACTGTTGTCTAATGAAGAATTATATATGACGGAACTTGCCCTCAAACAGGGGTGGCAGGTGGGTTACTTTCCTGAGGCTTTGGTATACCACCATGTAGCTCCAGAACGCTTAAAACGATCGTGGTTTTTTCGACGGAGTTGGTGGCAGGGCATTAGTGAATACTATCGTCAATATATTGCTGAGCAGATGGCTCAACCCACGGGAAAAACGATCGCAACAGGACGATCGTACCGTCAAATTTTGCACGGCATCGAAGGCTGTTTACGGGGTGTTGCCAAATCTATTAAATATATCAATCGGACTGATCTGTGTTGGGAAAACTTAATTTATGCCTATGGTCAAATAGGATACATTTGGCAAGCCATTCAAGGCCCCGGCTCAGACTTTGTAAACCTAGAACCTATACCTACTCCCTCTCTTCCGGATCCTTCCCACTCCGATGTTTTCAAATCTTAACAACCAAAGCTTAACGAAATCTGCATAGAGGTACTTTTTCCTCTGAAATACAGTACATTTTAAGCGTAGGGGTTAGGTCGCTTAACCCTCTTAGATTGCCTACCCCTCTTAGGTCACCTAGCCCGATCGAGGGATTGCCAACTCTGGCGTTGAATATTCCAGCTTTGGATATTTCAGCCTTGGATTTGGTGCTGGCCCTCGTGAATCCGTACTGGAGGAAGCCCTATGCTCTGTCTATCTTGCCATCGCCAATCTATCTGTTTAGTCCATCAATTAGCAGATACCAACCCAAAGTTAAGGCGCTTACTGGAGCAACTTAAGGTGTGTGAAATGCGAATTGCAGCGGAACGATCGCATAGTCCTAATGCTCAAAAATATTGCCATACTGCAACAGATCCAACGTAACCACAGTGGGTAAAAAAGCAAAACAATCCTGAGCTAATTCCCAGCGTTCTTCCCGTTGTAACATCTCCCTTAAGGTTTGCCGTAAAGTCACTAAATACCGCACATCATTGGCCGCATAGCGCAACTGTTCCGGGGTTAACTGTTGGGCATTGCCCCAATCGGAACTTTGGGCCGATTTATCTAACTCTGTGCCGGTCAACTCCTGCACCACATCCTTAAGTCCATGGCGGGGAGAGTAAGTTCGCGCCAATTTACTGGCCATTTTCGTACAAAAAACAGGCTTCACCCAAATATCTAAGTGATAGCGCAACATCCCCAAATCAAAGCGAGCATAGTGAAAAATCTTATCCCGATCGTCCGCTTCTAAGAGAATTTTGAGGTGAGGAGCCGCCTTTTGTCCCCGTTCAATGCGAATGGTGGTCACTTGCCCTGCTTCGTCACAGAGTTGCACCAAACACAACCGATCGCGCTGGGGAATTAACCCCATGGTTTCCGTATCCACTGCGATCGTCCCCGATTGGAGATAGGACGCAAGATCCGTTTCCGTCAAATCCCGATCGCGGAGTTGAAAATTCTCTAAATCTGGGGAAGCCATGCCAATCCCTAGGGTAAAGTTCGATTTAGTCTACCTGATTGGGTAGCAAATCACGAAGAGAGTCCCTATAATTTGGGTAATAGTTTAAGTCGTGCTCCAGTAGCTCAGCAGGATAGAGCAACCGCCTTCTAAGCGGTCGGTCACAGGTTCGAGCCCTGTCTGGAGCGTTCTAGCCCTATTCAGGGGTTAGAAGTGTTCCTAATCCGTAGGACAGCACCATGAGACTAAAAAGCCACGAGTCCCCCCGTAAGGGCGGACGCAACCACAAAGGCCGGGGCGGTGCCGCCCGTCAGCGCCAACTCAAAAAACGATCGCGCCTTCTGGTAAACAAACTCAAACATAATGACCAGCCCCTAGGACACCCCAACCTAGGGGTTTTTTCTTGCAATCCAGGGGAAATCGATCGTTTCTAGGTTTGAGATGCAATGCAAAGTTTGAAGTGCCATCAGGTGTCAGGTGTTATGACCTATCAAGAGTTTTTTCAAGAGATCAGACAGATTACAGGGGTCGGGCAGTCCATAGACGAATCCCGTGGATCCCAATCTCAAGTTTGTGGATCCAATCTGTAGAACCTTAATACAGAATCTTAATACATACGTTACAAGGATCCACTCCGTATCGTTTGGGATCCACAATGTATCAGTTAAGAAATGTAAAAACTAATGGAATTATTACGTTATTCATTCAAATAATAGGGGTTGAGATTAAATCATCAGGATTGAGATTGAGGGATTGCGATGCAACCATGGTTCCTTACTTCCTAAGCAAACGATCGTTCTTGAGGGTCATCGGCTCGTTGTTTGAGGAATGTTATGTCTGAGTTTTTTGAGAAGCCTATTTTAAATTCTCCCTATGGCTACCCTAGCCGACATTGGGAGTTAGATCGGGAGGGACAGCCTACCCATCGCATTATTCAGCAGCGGCGACCGGCGGAGTTCCTAACTCCGATTCCCCAGGCGAAGAAACGGAAAGCGGTACAGCAGACGCTCACGCTGTATGACGATCGGGGGATTTCTACGGATGATCAGCAGTATTCTTTGTCGCTGTTTATCAATAGTGTGCGGGAGAAGGTGAATGCTTGGCGGCAATTGCCTAATCCTCAAGATTGGAAGGTGACCCCTACTACAGCGCGGTTACTTCAGCATTGGCGACAGTATGATTTCCAGGGTATTCGTCCCTTTTTCTGTCAAATAGAGGCGGTGGAAACGGCGATTTGGTTGGCGGAGGTGGCTCCTAAGCTTAAACCTCGGTGGCGATCGAGGGG
>DALYGI010000433.1:0-3496 GCA_031971595.1 Prochlorotrichaceae cyanobacterium CTOTU29312 | reverse complement strand
CTTCCCCTAGAACATCATGCAAACCTTACCCACCACGATCGCAGAAGCAGCGACCTATATGCTGACTCAGTGCGATCGTCTCGCCGTAGGTTGGGTTGAGGTACGAAACCCAAAAACCTCAAGCTTATGGTTTAGAGGCGATGCTTCGCCCTCAACCGTATTTTGGGGTATGGATGACGAACGATCCCTAGCCCCGTAGCGATCGTTTTGGGGGTTATAATTACAGCCAGCAGCGAAACGATCGAGGAGGAATCAGTAATATGGTAGGCGATTATCTCGCTTTCGATATGTGATTCTGATGGAAAAATTTACATTCAGGATGCGATCGTCGATATAGGTTTTAACGGGTGGCTTTCATTGCCTCCAGACCTAATTGATCGGCTGAATCTGAAATGGAAAAGACGAGGACGCGCTATTCTTGGTGATGGTAGCGAAACCGTTAACCGTTAAGGAAGCTCGTGAGGTGGCAGAAAACGCTGCCCGTGTAGCCCTAGAACAGTTGGGTGTGGGGGCAACTGCTCCCTTAACTATTGATGTGAGAACCAGAAAGCTCTACGACCCAAGTTACGGATCCATGGTCGGGAGTGGGGAGATGGGCGAGAGGGCACAACCGAAACCCAGGGGATCGATCGTCTCACGGCAGAGGAGGAGATTTTTTTACTGGGTACCGCTGAAAAAGGCCAGAGATGCTAGAAGATGGTAGGGGATCGATCGCTAGGAAAAATCTCCAGTTTTCTGCCCATCCCTTTATCTGAGGAGTAGACATGGATACCCAAAACTATATCGACGTGATTGAAACGGTCATTACCAGCCTCAAGCAGGAAGGTTCAGGCCTGGTGACCCACAGCCAGGAAGGTTATCTCTGGAAATTTCAATACGGTACGGTGGAGGTTTTTGTACAGGTTACCGGCTTAACGGACGAAGACACCTTTACCGTGTGGTCTATGGTTTTAAAGCCCCCCTTCAAAAATGAACAGGGCCTGTACCGCAAACTTTTAGAGATGAACTCCGCAGAAACCCTGGAAGCCCGGTTTGCCATCTTGAGTGATCAGATTGCCGTGGTTTCCACTCGCTCCACCACCGACCTGTCTGCAAGCGAAATTTCTAGTGCTATTACCACCGTCGCTACCTTGGCGGATGATTACGATGAACCCCTCCAGGCAGAATTTGGAGCATAGGGAGCATAATGCGCTAAGCTAACACGGTCAGAGGATGCGCTGCGTTTGCCTGCTCTCCGTGTTACCTGCTCGGTCTACCCCAGAAGGAGCCTTGTGCCTCTGTGGGATAGGGTGAGTTGGATGGCATGAGTTGGGCCGAGCAGGTTAGCCATCTTTCTGAACCCTAAACCTTTAGTAAATATGTCAATTTTTTGCCGTCCATGACCCGTGCCATAGTTGTAACCTCCGGTAAAGGAGGAGTGGGAAAAACAACGACGACCGCTAATTTGGGGATGGCCCTGGCAAAAATGGGACATCTGGTGGTGGTTGTTGATGCTGATTTTGGGCTTCGGAATCTAGACTTGCTGCTGGGTCTCGAAAACCGTGTCGTTTATACGGCCTTGGATGCTCTGGCGGGAGACTGCCGTTTAGAGCAAGCTTTGGTCAAAGATAAGCGTCAAGGGAAATTGTTCTTACTTCCGGCGGCCCAAAACCGCACGAAGGAGTCGATTAATCCTCAGCAGATGCGTCAGTTGATTAAAGCCCTTTCTAGCCGCTACGAATATATTTTGATCGATTGCCCCGCTGGCATTGAAATGGGCTTCCGCAATGCGATCGCTGCGGCCACGGAAGCGTTAATTATTACGACCCCGGAAATTGCTGCTGTGCGGGATGCCGATCGGGTGGTCGGCTTATTGGAAGCCCACGGGGTCAAACAAATTCGTTTAATTATTAACCGCATTCGTCCCGCTATGGTGCAGGCCAATGACATGATGTCCGTGGCGGATGTGCAGGAAATTCTGTCGATTCCGTTGATTGGCATTGTGCCCGACGATGATCAGGTTATTGTCTCTACCAATCGGGGGGAACCCCTAGTGCTCCGGGAACCCGAAAACCTTTCTTTGGCGGGACAGGCGTTTCTCAATGTAGCCCGACGGGTCACGGGGGAAGCGGTTCCCTTTTTGGATCTAGAAACGGTGAATAAAGGGGGATTTTTGGGGCGCATCCGAGATCTATTATCCAGTAAGTTGCTCTAGTCATGCTTGTTGACCTGTTCGACCGGCTTTTTGCCCGTACTCCTGCCACTAGCCGAGAAGATGTCAAACGTCGCCTTCAGCTAGTGTTGGCCCACGATCGTGCTGATCTGCCCCCCCATTTAATGGAAAAACTCCGTGAGGAAATTATCGAGGTGGTGTCCCGCTATGTGGAACTCGATCGGGAGGGTATGGAGTTTAACCTCGAAAGTGATGAACGGATTACTGCACTGGTGGCGAATTTGCCCGTGCGGCGGGTCAAGCTCCTGGAGAATGAGAATCCCCAGACGGAGGCAGCGGGGGAAGTCTTGGAAGAAGGCGGGACAGAGCCCTTAGGGGAGATGGATTTATCAAAGCTAGAGCTAAAGCTATCAGACCTACCGGATCTGCACCCGGAGGAGAGCAACGATCGTGGCGTTTAAGGATCGACCCACCTTTATTTTGCCGGGATACTTTGCGGGGGCTGCGCCCTATGCGGAATTAGCGGCTTATTTGAACCACAAGGGTGTTCCCACGGTAACGGTTCCCCTAAACCAGTGGGACTGGATGCCAACCCTGGGAGGACGGCCCGTAACCCCGATTTTACAAAAGCTCCAGGAAACGATCGATCGCCACAGTGAGGATCAAGAGCCGATTAACCTGATTGGCCATTCTGCTGGGGGCTGGCTGGGGCGTATTTTCCTCGGAGATCATCCCTATCCCGATCCGCAGGTTGTTCAGAATGTTCCGACCCAGGTGTGGAATGCCCGGACTCGCATTAAAACGATCGTTTCGTTGGGAACCCCTCACCGCAGCCAGGAACCCTGGACACGGCGCAATCTGGATTTTGTCAACGATCGTTATCCTGAAGCGTTTTACCCTGATGTTCAGTATGTGTGTGTGGCGGGGAAAGCGATTTTAGGGCAACGGGGCTGGCAGCACGGCTGGCGCACCAACCTGGCCTACAACAGCTATGAGTTGACCTGTGGCACGGGGGAAACCTGGGGGGATGGGATTACGCCCATTGCGGCAGCCCATTTAGAGGGAGCCATAAATGTGACCCTAGAGGATGTGGTGCATTCCCCTGGCACGGAAAAACCCTGGTACGGCACTCCGGCGATCGTGGAGCAGTGGTACTCCTATTTGACGTGCCCCCCCAGCCCCGCCCGCGAATCAATTGCGGGCTAATCAGGAAAACCCATTGAAATGGGTTAGGGTCTGACCGCATCAGAGTTCAAGTCGTTTAGTCCACGTTCAGCACTTTTAAATTCACTGGATTTTGAACAAAAAAGATCAGGGAAAGGCATGGAGGCAGGAAAGTGGTAA
>DALYGI010000432.1:0-3508 GCA_031971595.1 Prochlorotrichaceae cyanobacterium CTOTU29312 | reverse complement strand
TGGTTTCATCAAACCTTTCATGAACCCTATTATCAACATTATCTAGAGGATGATCTAAACGATCGTCTTGCTGAAGCAGGGTTTGAAAATATTCAGGTTTATACCTATTACGTGAGTAAGTATTGGGTAGCCCAGAAGGGATTCTAGTCCCCACTGATTTACCGTCTGGCGGTGCTGGGCCGATCGTCCTGGGGTTCCCTGACGGGTTCGAGGAGGGGTTCCAAAGTTGGCAGGGTTGTGGGAATCGGGGTGGGAATGGAGGCCATCCCTGGGGCGTGGTCACGGCGCAATGAGCCGACCAGTTCATGGAGGAGGGTATAAAAACAGGGAATAATAAACAGGGTCAGCAGGGTGGCTAAGGACAGCCCGGAGAAGACCACAACCCCCAAGGGTCTGAGAAATTCCGCTCCTTCGTCCATCCCTAAAGCTAGGGGCAACAGCCCTAAGACGGTGGTTACCGTGGTCATCAAAATGGGGCGGAGGCGCTGAGGGGCAGCCCGCAGTATGGCCACCCGGTAGCTTAAACCATACTGCTCCCGCAGTTGATTGGCTAATTCCACCAAAATGATGGCGTTATTGACCACAATCCCCACTAATAACACCGCCCCCACGATCACCGTCGCCCCGATCGCTATTTGGGTTACATAAAGTCCTAAAATTCCCCCCGCTAGGGCCAGGGGAACGGTCAACATAATCACGAGGGGATCAATTAAAGAGTTGTACTGAACGGCCATCACCACGAAGACTAAGAAGGCGGCCAGTCCTCCCAACACCTTCAGGGAAGATTGAATTTGACCGTTGGTGGCAGCGGCGGCACTGGGTAAGAGGCTGACGTTCGCAGGTAAGTCCACGGTGGCTAAAATGCTGTTCATTTCCGCGAGGGCATCCCCTAAACTGGCCCCGTCCGTTAAACTGCCTTCAATCAGTAAAATCTGCCGCTGGTTAATCCGCTGAATTTCCCCCGGTGCTTGCCCCAAGGCGATCGTGGCCACATCTCCCAGTTTCACCAATTGCTTAGTGTCTGTAAAGAGGGGGATGGTCTCCAGTTGGGTGGCGGTTTGGATCGTCCCCGGTGCCAGTTGTACCAGAATATCCACCAGCCGATCGCCCCGTTGCAGTTGGGTGGGCACAGATCCCCCTAAGGCGGTTTGAATGGTTGCCCCTAGATCTTCTGCGGATAACCCCACCGCCGTCGATCGAGTCCAGTCGGGGAAAATCTGAATTTCAGGCCGGGGTGGCACTGCGTCCGGTTCATAGCGGGCTAGGGTGGCTTTTTCCTCTAGGGCTGCCAACACCTGCTGGCCCGCCGCTTCTAAACTAGCACTGTCATTGGACTGTAAGACAATATCAATGTCATCCCGCGTGGGAGAATT
Source organism: Prochlorotrichaceae cyanobacterium CTOTU29312 (assembly GCA_031971595.1). GTDB lineage: Bacteria > Cyanobacteriota > Cyanobacteriia > Prochlorotrichales > Prochlorotrichaceae > JBEAPM01. Next base: position 2,135 of record DALYGI010000432.1, on the reverse strand, counting down.
GTTGAGAATTAAGCCCCGCACCGCATCCGGCCGCGCTCGCAGGGTGGTATCAATGAGGGGAATGCGCTGGCGAATTTGTTGATTAATGCGATCCACATAGGCCAGTAAATCACTACCCGGCTTGAGGGTAATGGTACTGGAGGCCCGCAGGGCATCGCTGATCGTATTGTTGCCAAATAAAGAGCCGCCAGCGGTGGAAAACACATAGTCCGTTTCCGGCTGCTCCGTCAGCACTCCCTCGATCGCCTCCGTCACGGTGCGGTTCTCTTCAATGGTGGTGCCAGGGGGAAACTGGGCGGACAGTTGGGCTTGCCCTGTATTAATGCGCGGCAAAATCTCCTGGGGTAAATCTTGGGACATCCACCAACTGCCTAGGGCACAAACGGTAATGACAAAGCCTAAGACCCCCAACCGATGGCGCAGCACCCAGCCTAACCCACGACCATATTGGGCGGTAACCCAGGCTAAACCGCGCCCAAACCCCCGTAAGATCAGGAAGTTTTGGAGATCACTTTTACTAGAAAGGGCTAAAAACCGAGAAGCCAAAGCCGGAACGATCGTTAGGGCAATGAGGAGGGACGCGGCCACCGCAAAACTAATGGTTAGCACCAGTTCACTGAAGATCAGGGACAGAAACCCTCCCAGCAGTAAAAACGGGAAAATGACCACGAGGTTGGTGGTGGTGGAAGCCAGCAGGGCCGACTCCAACTCCTGACTACTGATCTCCGTTTGGCGAATCACTTGGCTGGACGGGACTCCTTTGGAATCTAGTTGCTTGGACTCCACTCCTTTAACGATATTTTCCAGCATGACGATGGAGTTATCCACCACAATCCCTACCCCCAAGGCTAAGCCGCCGAGGCTGAACACATTCAAGGACAACCCACCCAGACGCATGAGAATTAAAGCCCCCAGGGTAGAGAGGGGAATGGCCAACATAATAATTAAGGTTTGTCGCAGGGAACCTAAAAACAGTAAAACCGCGATCGCCGCTAGGATGGTTCCCGATACCCCAGACATCACCACGTTTTGAATGGCACTGCGAATAAACCGGGATTCATCCAATGTGGCCGTCATGTCCAATTCTCCCGGCATCAAACCCGATCGCTTCAGTTCCTCTAGCTTGGCTTTGACCCCATCCACCACTGCGATGGTATTGGCATCCGGTTGCTTTTGAATACTCACTTTTACCGCCGGTTGACCATTTAAGGTCACAATAACCCGCTGCTCCTCCGTCCCATCCTCCACCGCCGCCACATCCGTCAGGGCGATCGTCCGGGGGGCCGCAGCGCTGCCCACATTCAGGGTCAAATTCCGCACATCCTCAGCGGACTGAAACTGTCCCACCAAGCGGGTCAAAGATTCCTGATCGCCGCCGCGCACCAGCCCCCCCGACGTATCCTGGTTCCGCTCTGCCAAGGCATCTAAAATATCCGTCACACTCAACCCCAGCGCCTGCAACCGCTGCAAATCCAAATTGACCTGCACCGTTTCCCGCACGCCTCCGGTAACATCCACATTGGCCACCCCTGGCACCCGAATCAGTTCCCGCCCCAATTCCTGATCCGCAAAGATTCGCAGATCTACCGGGGACAGGGTTCCAGAGGTGAGGGCCAGTTCATACACAGGCAATTGGGACGGATCAAACTTAAACACTCGCGGCTGTTCGATCGTATCCGGTAAGGCATTACGAGCCCGGTTAAGGGTAGCCGTGGCATCATTCAGAGCCTGATCCACATCCGAACCCGGTTCAAAAAACAGGTCAATACGAATGCTCCCTTCCCGCGTCTGGGACAAAATCTGGGTAACCCCCTCCGTCGCCGCTAGAGCCTCTTCCAGGGGGCGCGTCACCTCATTAACAGCCACCTCTGGCACCACCCCCGGCGCATTGGCCCGCACCCCAATTCGGGGATAGGTAATGGCGGGGAGTAAATCCACCTGAAGATCTCCTACGGTAAATACCCCCAACACACACACTGCGATCGTGAGCATGAGGGTGGCAATATGCCGACGAATGGCTAGGGAACTTAAGCTGAATTGGGACATAGGGGTTAGGGGTTAGGGAATAGGGGTTAGGGAATAGGGAATAGGGGTTAGGGAATAGGGAATAGGGGTTAGGGAATAGGGGTGGGTTC
>DALYGI010000431.1:0-3543 GCA_031971595.1 Prochlorotrichaceae cyanobacterium CTOTU29312 | reverse complement strand
ATCGTTTGAGCGATCGTATCCTCCCCGCCCTCTTCATCAAAATGTTCGGCGATCCTGTTGTTAACTCTTGTAATCTGAAGACAGTTCCTCTTGGTGAAATTGCTAGTTTTGTTGGTGGAGGAACACCCAGTCGTAAAATTCCTGAATATTTTGAGGGAACAACTTGTTGGGCGACTTCTAAAGATATGGGAGTCGATGTTCTTAAGGATACTCAAGAACATATTACTGTTGAGGCTATTACAAATAGTGCAACTAAGTTGGTTAAATCTGGCTGTCTATTAATCGTAGTTAAAAGCAAAATACTTGCTAGATACTTACCAGTTGCTCGCACTGAAGTTGATACTTGTTTTGGTCAAGATTTAAAGGCAATAGTACCTCATAATCAGTTACTGGTTCGATATTTACATCGGCACTTACAGATTGGACAAAAAACGTTGTTAAAAATGGCTAGAGGCGTTAATACAGAAGGCTTAACACTTGAGCATCTAAGAAATTACCCTGTTTTGATACCTGAAGAAAACAATAAGCTAAAACTCTTCTCAGAATGGGATAAACACTTAGAAACATTACGATACTCTAGAGTTACTAGCCATGATAGGTTAGAAGACCTTTTCAAAACCCTTCTACACCAAGCCTTCACCGGCACCCTCACCGCCGCCTGGCGCACCGCCCACATGACCGAACTCCTGCAAGAAATGGAACATCAGGCTAAACAACTCAATCTTGACCTCTCTCCTACCCCATGATTCCTTTGATCCCCACCCTCTACCTGGGCAATTTCAAAGCCTTTGCTCACACCCAAAAAATTCCGCTTAAACCCCTAACTCTCATTTATGGCCCCAACAGTTCCGGTAAATCTAGCCTGATCCATAGCTTGCTCCTGGCCTGCCATAGTCTGGAAACTGGCGAATTGGATACCTACACCACAAAAATCGGTGGCGAAGCGGTAGATCTGGGCGGCTTTGGGCAGTATGTGTACAAACGCGATCGGAGTAATCGAGTGACCTGGGGTGTTGATCTCAATCCTCGTTGCTTGGGAAATGACCTTAAAGATTTATTGGCTCCGGTACAAACCCTCACGCTGACCCTCACCCTGGGGGAGCAAGACTCTACGATCGCTATCCAATCCTTGCAACTGGAAAGCGATCAACAGGAAATTCTCTACATGAGCCGTCGCCGCAATAATCCCCTGCTGCGGTGCGATCGGCTGAACCGGGATCATCCTTTGATTGTCAGTATTCTAGACGCTAGCATAGCCGTAAATACCCTAACTGAACTCACCGAAAACGATCGGCACACCCTGGCAGAAGCGATCGATGACTTTAGCCTCAAACTAACCGCAGCGGTGAACCACTGGCTCCCGGCCCAACTGAACCATCCCAATTTTGACCAGCCCATTTCCTCCAGCGATCGACTCAATCCAACCCTCACCCCCATCAATCCCGAAAACCGCACTCCCAAACTCAATGAAATTGCAACCTTCTGGCTCTATCATCGCCTCAATGATCTGATTCAAAGTATTCACCAATCCGTGGGTCACCATCTGGTAAACCTGCGTTACCTGGGCCCCTTGCGTTCCTATCCGCCCCGGCACTTTGGTGCTGCGCGACAGCAAGATCCCAACTGGGAAGCAGGCGGTGGTTTTGCCTGGCAAACGCTTTTAACCAATGCGGCTGTCCGCAAAAAGGTCAACACCTGGTTAGGGGATCCAGAACTGATGAAAACCCCTTACCAGCTTGTCCTCCGGGAACTGATTCCCCACACAGACCTAACCCCAGACCTGATGCCACTGATTCAGGACAGCTTGCAAAAACTTGCGGTTAAACTCATTAGCCACGCCTCCAGTTTGGGCAGTGAGATCCAGCCTGAAATTGAGCGCTTAATGGGAGATATTGAATCCCTCAGCACCCCTGAACAACCCGCCCATACCCTCCCGGAAATTGAAGCCCTGGTGTCTATGCTGGAAGATTCAGAAACGATCGCTGAAGAATGGACACAAGCCCTGTCGAATCAAAGCAGTGAGCGAACAGTGGATCTGGTACTCGTGGATCAACGCTCTCAAACCCCCGTCAGTCATCGGGATGTGGGCATTGGTATTAGTCAGGTTTTGCCCATTTTAGTGTCGTGCTATGCCATCAAGCAGTCTACCCTAGCGATCGAGCAACCGGAAATTCACCTGCATCCTCGGCTCCAGGCAGAACTCGCCGATGTTTTTCTAGAGTCTGCCCTGGGGACTAGCCGCAACACCTTTCTCCTGGAAACCCACAGCGAAAACCTACTCCTCCGCATCATGCGACGCATGCGAGAAACCCATAGCAACACCCTCCCTCCCGGCTGTCTCCCCGTCACCCCCGATGATATTTGCATCCTGTATGTGGATCCCACGGGTTCCAGCAGTGTCATCCAGGAAATTCCCTTAAACCGTCGTGGGGAACTGGTCAAAGCCTGGCCCGGTGGCTTTTTTGAAGAAGGTCTGGAGGAGGTTTTTGCCTGATCATGCTTGCAGAATACGCCCTCATTCCCAACATTTTTAGTAATGCGGCTCACGGCAGTTCAGAACTGGCGGAAGCACGTTTACAACTGCTCAAACCGATCGTTTTAGAAGAAGCATTGGTGCGTAACCTCAGAGCCGGAGCATGGTGGAGTACCCTCCAGTCCTGGAGCAAGGCTAGTCCTGAAGACTGCCATCCCAAAGTCAAAGAACTGCTTAAGCAAATGGCTAAAACCAAACGTTTAAGGGATGTGTCTCATCTGGGCATTGGAGAAACACCACCGAAAACCCCGGAAGCTTGGCTATGGGAAGCCCTGGTTTCCCACCAGGCGGAAGCCTTCACGGGTGTGATTACCCTCCCCGACTTAGCTCAGCAGGATGCTTACAAAAACAACAAGATTATTGCCCGTATCGATCGGCTCACCAACCAAGACTGGCAGGAGCAGCGAGATCAAAGCCGCATGGTTCGTATGCCCAAGCAAACCAGCAGCTACCGCGCACACCTGAAACTCCTCTTCAGTTGTGCCAATGCCATTCTATTTATTGATCCCTACCTGGATCCCAGACAATTGCACTACAGGGAATTTCACTACCTCTTAAACCTGATCAAAGACTCGGAAACTTGCATTGAACTCCACCTGGCATCTAAAGGAATAGGGGCAGACGGGAACGATCGGAGGCTGCTCACCTTACCGGATTGGAGGGATCGCTTTACAGATTTGCTGCCCACCCTTAAAGAAAATAAATTGAGGGCTCAGGTGTTTATTTGGGAGAATTTTCACGATCGCTATATCATTACCGATCTCATGGGCATTAGCTTGACCGGGGGCCTGGATGTACTCCCAAACGCAACCGTTGACTGGACAAGACAAACCCGCGCCTTACGAGATCAAACCCAGAAAGACTATAGCCCCAATACAGGCAAATACACATTGAAGCATCAATTCACGTTGGAGTGATGCACCCTCATTGAACCCCAAAAATAAGAAGATCCGCGATTATGAATGATAAACCCGCCACAGGGTATACAGCCCCAACACAATCAACAACGT